>NZ_JBZVFG010000006.1:56560-89206 GCF_058402785.1 Candidatus Magnetaquiglobus sp. | reverse complement strand
GGGTCGGAACGACGGGCGGCGTCATCGAATTGCCACGCCGATCGGCAAAGAACCGTTCCGGATCCGGGAAACGGGCCGTGGTCGTGGTGGGCGTCGATACCGGTCGGTGCGACTGGGGCGCGGCGGTGGTGCCCGGCGTGGTGAAACAGGCCGTGGTCAGGGCGGCGCGCGCTTCCGGATGGCCCTGGCCCGAGGTCTTGGCGTGGAGTCCGGTTTGCGACTCGTCGGCGATGGTCGAGGCCATCAGCAGCGAAGCGAGCAGGATCCCGTGCAGCACGTAACCCCGTCCGCCCGTGGCGCAAGAGAGACGGATCGGCTCGTGGGTGGGGGTGTTGGCGAACGCCTCCGGCCATGCGTGCGGCGGGATCGGGGCGACCCGGAGGTTGCTTTGCAGCCAGCCGACCGGCATGAGATAGAGATCGCTGGACAAGAACCGTTCCGGGAATTCCGCTTCCTCGACAGACTCCCCGGGCGTCCCCTCGAACGCCTCGCCGGCCAACGCCAGGGACGCGACCGGCGGGGGCGCGGGCAGCCTGGCATGATCCAGGGTGTCGAGGAGCAGACTCATCGCCGGGCCTGCTCGGTGCGGGATTTGGGGAGGATCGTCAGGGTGTGTCCATCGCGAATCCGGGGACGGATGCCGGTTTGCGCCGCGATCTGATCGAGGATTTCGGACAGGGGCCGGTTGGTGAGGTTGAGATTCACCGTGCCCTGCACGCCGGGGGCCATGTCGATGTTCAGGCCGGCCTTGCGAGCCAGGGAGGGCAGCAGTTCATCCACCGGGATGTTGCTGGCCACCAGCGAGAAGGTGGCGCGCGTCGTGGCCGTGGTCTCCGGGGGCGCGAAGGGGGTGTTGATCACCAGGGGCGGGATCGAACCATCCTCCGCGCTCGCCGGGGTGACCGCGAGACAGCCGAGCGCGGCGCCAAGGATCGCGGCAGCCGTGTGGCGCGGTGTCAGGCGGCGGGGGCGCACGAACGACCCTCCTGACCCGTCGCGCACCCTTCCGGTCGGGTGCGATCGCGTACGAAGGTTTTCACCCGCTCGAGGGGAACCACCATCGGTCCGCCCGTGAGCAGTTCGTGGGGCAGGCGCAGCAGGGCCTCCTGAGCCTCGTGTTCGCTGTCGAAATCGCCCAGATAGACGAGCAGTTTCTGGTTGCGCAGCCGGAAGATCTTCAATTCCGTCATGTTCAGGTCGGACCGGGCCGCGGCCAGGCTCTTTTCCACCTTGCCGATTCCCTCGATGTTGCGCAACTGGACAAGCTGAATGGTGTGTCGGGTATTGTGGCTCGTCTCGAGCCAGCGGTGCGCGGCACGCACCCGATCGCGCATCGGATCGGTGGGCTGCATGCCCGGCAACAACGCCACTTCCCGAACCTCTGCCTTGCGCGTGGGGGTGGCGACGCGGGCGAAGGTCGGTTTCACGGGTTGGACCATGCTGGCCGGCATGGGCGGCGTGGGCAGGCGCAGGGTTCTGGCCAGGGTGAGCGGCGTGGGGCCCATTTCGATCGGTTCATAGCTCACGGTCAAGGCGTTGGCCACGACCTGGGCTGGCGGAGCGATCTTCGCGAGGGCGTTGCCGGTCTCGCCCGGCACGGGAGACGGGCTCGTCGCGTCTGACGGCGCGTCCACGCTCGGCGTGGCCTTGGCGTGATGGCTCTCTGGCGTGGATGGGGGCGTCGCGGTTGGCCGTTTCGTTTCGGTTTCGGCGTTGACCGGTTCGCTCGAGCGTGGCGGGTTCGACGCGATGCCGGCAACGTGTGGGGGCTGGACGCTCGGGGGCAGGGTGGTCGCCACCGGAGTGATTGCGCCCTTCGTTGCCCGAATGTCGCTGACATCCGTTGGCATGGCGGCCCTGGAGTCGGTTGCGGTCTGGTTGGTTTGGCCCGCGCCCGGCAGGCTCACCGGGCTGATGTCGGCCTGGTTGGCATCGGATTGCAGGGTGGAGAGAATCAGTTCGGAGGGCGAGAGGTTGATCCCCCAGGAGGATTGCAGGGCCAGACCACCGGCCAACAGGGCGATCATGGCGCCGGCAGCCAGGGCCGGACGACGCCAGGCCGGGCCGTTCGGGTTGCCGGAGAGACTCGAAATCCCTTGGGCGACATGGCGGCCTTGGATCTGATGGGCGCCGCCACGGCTGGCATGCACGATCGATTTTTCCGCCAACAGGTTGATCTGACGGAAACTGCCCCGCGCCGACCGATGGATGGCGCGCACCGCGCCAGTGGAAAAAAGCTGGGGTCCGCGATAGCCCGAGGCGTGCAGCCGACCGCGCAGATACTGTTCGGTCTGCTCGACGGAGAGCTTGGGCAGGGTCAGCTGGGTGGTGATCCGTTCAAGAATTTGACGGGAGTCCCGTGCCTGGAGTTTCCGATCCAGCTCCGGTTGCCCGAACAGGACGATGGAGACCAGCTTGACCCGTTCGGTCTCCAGGTTGCTGATCAGGCGCAGGGCCTCGAAGGTGGCCGGAGGCATGCTCTGGGCCTCTTCGACCACGATGACGGCCCGCTCCCCCTGACGTTCCAGGGAGACGAAAAACTCCAACAACGCCTGATGACGCGCCGCCGCACCCTCCTCGCGCATGGGCGACAGACGGAACTCTCCCAGCAGGGCGCTGGTCAACTCTTCGGGCGGAATGCCGGGATTGAGCAGCAGGGCCAGGCGGGCGTTCTTGGGGAGTTTGCGGCAGAAGAGCCGACAAAGCATGGTTTTGCCACTGCCTACCTCGCCCACCACCTTCACGAACCCCTCGCCGGCCTCGACGGCCTTGAGCAGTTTTTCGAGGATCTCCCCCCGTTCACCGCCGGAAAAGAACAGCTCCGTGTCCGGGGTTATGGCGAATGGTGGCGCGTGGAATCCGAAGTGATCCAGATACATGATGTTTCCCCAATCGACGTGAGACGCGCTCCGCAATCGTCATTTCTGGCAAAAATGACGGGATGATGGATTCGTGGTTAAGTAAAGCAAGAAACAGGCCACGAACAGGTGAAAGGGGTGCAATACGCGGCTTTCTCGGAGCGGCAACGTTCCGTTGGGTCAGGATGGGCGCGCGCTCAATGCGGATGGGCGTCGAGATTGACCACCCGTGCCGCCTCCTCCAGGGAGATGACGCCCTGGCGCACCCGACGCAGGGCGTCATCGGCCAGGGTGGGGAGTTCGTGGGCGTGGAAGCAGGGGATGAAGGCCGAGTGACGGCCCCCCTCCTCGAGCCAGAGCGACACCGGAGCATCCGCGGGCAACGCTTCGAACAGGGCCGCGCGGCCCTGGTAGCCACTCTGCCGGCATGTTTCGCAGCCGCGCGCCGAATGGAGTTCATCCGGGGTCCAGGTGCCGTGTCCGAGTCTTTTCTTCTCCTCGGGCCGTGGCGGGCGGGATCTCTTGCAGGCCGGACAGAGCAGACGGACCAATCGTTGGGCCACCACGCCGGTCAGATTGTCGATCAACGCCGGAATGGGGATCTCCATGTCGATGAGGCGTTGAAACGCGCCGTGAGCCGAGTGGGCCTGGATCCCGGCCACGATCCTCGCGCCCCGCATGGCCGCGCGCAACGCAGCGCGCATCGCCTCCGGCGCGCGCACGGCATCCAGGAACAGGATGTCCGCGTCCATGTCGAGCAACTCCATGGGATCGGCGATCGGATCCGCAAGCCACTCCCCGCCGATCACCCGACGCGCGGGATGGTGGGGATGTTCCGGGGTCTCTTCGATGGAGAGCAGGGACAGTTCCTCGTCCTGGAGATAGGCCATGAGCGCGCGCAACGTGGTGCTCAATCCTCCGCCGGGTGGGGCGGCGATCACGGTCAGACCGGTGGGTCGGGCGAGCATCCGCTTGAGCTGCGCGGCGGTCGGCGCGGCCAGTCCGAGGGACTCCAGGGTGGGGCTGGCCAGGGAGGCGTTGCGCACCCGCAGCACCAGGGATTCGTCGGGCAGGGTGGCCAGGGAGGTCACCTGACAGTCGATCTCCAACCCGGAAAGATGGGCGCGGAAGCGACCCTGGCGGGGTGTTCCGGTCGGATCGCTCTCCATGCCGGCCAGATGGCGGATGCGCTCGATCAGACCGGGCAGGTGGTCGCGGTGCAGGGCGCACCGTTGCGACATCACCCCGTCGTGGCGATAGCGGATGCTCACCTGACCCGGTTCCGGTTCGATGTGGATGTGGGTGATCCCCTGTCGGGCGGCATCGACCAGCAGGGCATCGATCAGGCGGATTGGATCTTCCGCCAGCACGCGCGGATTGACCGCAGGCGCGTTCGACGGGTTGAAGGCCCTGCCGATGGCGCGTGCGATCTCGCCGGGACCGGAGAGAACGCTTTTGAGGTTGATTTCGGTGTGAATGTTGGCCTGAATCGCATCGAGCACCGCCATGTCGCGTGGATCGGCCATGGCCAGGGTGAGGATGGCCTCCTTGGGATTCCAGCGGATCGGCAGCACATGATGGCGTTCGATCAGTTTTTTCGGCACCAGGGCCAGGATGCGCGGATCGATCACGGTTTGATCCAGATCCACCACCGGCACGCCGAGCAGATCGCCCAACAGGTCGCGCAGCAGCGCCTCGGGCACGAATTCCAGCCGGGTGAGGATCCTGCCAAGCAGTTCGCCGGTTTTTTGTTGTTCGGCCAACGCGATGTGCAGTTGGTCCGCGCTGATCAGCGAGGCATCGTGGAGCAGTTCCCCCAGACGACGCGGTTGCGCGTGGCGCGGACGGGTGACGGAGGCGCTCATGAGCGACGATCGCGGACCGGCGCGGATTCGGCCCGCTGCGACGGGGCGACGCCCAGTTTGTGGATCGTGGTCTTGACGCGGGCCAGAGAGCGCACGCTCGGATGGTTGGCGCGCATGGAGACCGGCAGGCGGTTCATCAGCGCTTCGCAGGCCACGGCAGAGGGGCATTCGTTCAGATGGACCAGCAGGGTGTCATTCGTGAGTCGAAAGAGCTTCAGATCCAGGTCGCCGGGGGGCGGTTGGATCGCGGCCAGCTGATCGGTGAGCAGTTCGAGTCCCCGATCGTGGGTCAACAGCATCAATTGAATGGTGTAGTGGCGGTCGTTGCCCTGCTCCAGCCAGCGGTGCGAAGCCAGGATCGCCTCGCCGAAGGGGTCGTTCTCCTTTAAATAGGGAAGATTGTCCGAGGCGTCGGAACGGGTCGGGTGGGTCGAGACCGGGCGCAGACGTGGGGAGTCGTCCTGGGTCGGGTTGTTCCGGGTCGTCGGCTTCACGGGCGTCCGGGCTTCGGGCACGGTGTGCGCGGCGATCGATCGGGGCTCGGCGGGCCGATTCCGGGGAACCGGAGGCTCCTGGATCTCCGGATTGGGGCCAGGGCTGGTTTCGGACCGTTTCGGGATCGGGCCGATCCATGGTTCCGGTCGCGGCTCGGATTGGGCGATCGATCTGGACTCGATGACCGTGGTCTCGAGGGTCGGTTCGGGCCCCTTGTGCGGGCTCGGGGGCGTTTCGGCAAGCGGGACGGCAGGAGTCTCGGCCAGAGGAACGGCTGACGACGCCACGCCCGCCTGTTCGATGGGCTGGCTGGTCAGATGGCGGGGAGCGATGCCGGCCACGAGCAGGGAGACGGCAAAGACCCCGGCCATCAGCGGTCGATACCCTTGCGTGAGCGTCGCGAACGGAGTGTCCTGGGCCATGGCGCGCCAGACGTGGGTCGAACGCACCCGGTTGGACTCCTCCATGCAGGCCTCACGCAACGCCTGATGGGCGAGCAGATGGATGCGACGGGGACGTCCGCCGGATCCTAGATGAATGAACCGGGTCGCCAGGGGGGTGAAGGGGGAGTTGCCTTCCCGTCCGGCGGCGATGAGGCGCTCATGCAGATAGTGGGCGGTCTGTTCGGCGGTGAAGGGCCTGAGGGTGATGCGGGTCATGACCCGCTCCAGCAGGGTGCGCGTTTCCCTGGGGTCCTTGAGATTCTCGAACCGTTCGTGGGCGAAGAGGACGATCTGGAGCAATTTGGCGTGGCCGGTCTCCAGATTGCCGAGCAGTCGCAGCGCCTCGAGGGAGGCGGCGGGCAGGGCATGGGCCTCGTCGATGATCAACAGGGGCCGTTGTCCGGCGCGGTGCATGATCAACAGGTGGTTGAGGAGCCGTTGACGGGCGTTCCAGGGTTCGGTCCCCTCGGCGCACGGCACGCGGAACTCCTTGAGCAGCGCCGTGAGCAGCGCGTCGGCACCCAGATCGGGGTGGAGCAGCAACGCCGGACGGTAGTGGCGCGGCAGCCCCACGCAGAGCATGCGGCAGAGCATGGTCTTGCCGGTGCCGGGGGCGCCGACCACCCGCACCATCCCTTCTCCCTCCTGGAGTGCGGCGAGGATGGCTTTCAGGCTCTCTTCCCGTCCGCCGCCGGGAAAGAAACGACCGGTGTCGGGGGTGAGGGTGAAGGGGAGGTCCCGCAGGCCGAAATGGTGCAGATACATGGCTTCGATTCTCTCATCGAGCTGAGGCTGGATGGGTCACGTCGTGTTTGGACGTGTCTGATCAAGCCTTTTGCAAGAATCAAGCCGCAAACGGAGGTGGGGAGGCGATGCGAAGGGTGCGGGGGTCAGTAGTTTTTCAACCAACGTTCCACCAGGGCGTTGATCTGACCGGTGGCATGGTTGTTCCAGGCCCGACCGCGATGGATGTCGTTGCCGGAGTGTTGGCCCTTGTTGGCGTCGAAGGCCTTGCGCTTCTCCATGTCGCTGGCAAAGATCGCGAAGACCAGCCGGCGGTTCTGCCTGGTGAACAGATACCCGGCCAACGCCTTGCCGTAAAGGATGGTGCCGGTTTTGGCCCAGACGCGAAACGAGGTGTCTGGTCCGGCGAACCGTCCGGCCAGGGTCCCTTTCCAGCCGGAGACCGGCAGCATCGAGGCGTAGGATCGCTCTCCGATCGGCGCGGCATTGGCCAGAAGCAGAATCGCCACCATCTGCCGGGGGGTCATGCGGCTGGAGGTGGAGAGACCGCAACTGTTGGTGAGATGAAAGCCGCTCCAGTCCACTTGCGGGAGTTGCGCCATGATCCAGTCGCTCAACACCTTGGCGGCGCTGGTGGCCGATTGGGGATGTCCGGTGAGACGGGAGGCGGCCATGATGCCGATCATCTCGGTCCAGAAGTTGTTGCTGTGGGCCAGGGCCGAGTCGGCCAGTTCCTGCAACGGAGCGCTGGCGCGGCTGGCCAGGATGGTGGCGTTGGACGGGGGATGACCCGGTTCCGGCTCGGGAAGGATCAGCCCGTTCTGGCGACAATACTCCCGAAAGGCCATGGCGGTGTGACGCCCCGGTCGTTTCACCGGCACCCAGTCCCAACCCGACTTGGCGCCGTGGGGATTCAAACGCCACTGCTCCACGTTGGTGCCGCCCAGG
Source organism: Candidatus Magnetaquiglobus sp. (assembly GCF_058402785.1). Taxonomy (NCBI): domain Bacteria; kingdom Pseudomonadati; phylum Pseudomonadota; class Magnetococcia; order Magnetococcales; family Candidatus Magnetaquicoccaceae; genus Candidatus Magnetaquiglobus; species Candidatus Magnetaquiglobus sp. The sequence goes on along the minus strand of NZ_JBZVFG010000006.1, from coordinate 81,853 downwards.
TAGGTGAGGGTGGGGCCAGTCCCCGAGGTGGGGCCCAGGGTCAAGGCGATGTCGCCGAGATTGGGATTGGTCTGGGTGAGGAGTTGTCCGTTGCGACCGATCATCCAACGCACCCGCACCCGGTTGGGGTCCAGCGACAGGGCGCTCAACCCCTGGTTGTAGCTCTCCTCGTCGTTCTGCTCGTTGCTGATGCTGGTCTCCGGGATCATCGCGGATTCGTCGAACAGAAAACGTCCGCGGATGCGATGGATGCCGAGGGTTTTCAGTTGGTGGGCCAGATCGATCAGACCCGGCATGGTGAGCGACGGATCGCCGCCGCCAACCAGGATCAGATCCCCCTGCAACTCACCATCGACCACCGGCGACGGGGAGAGCAGGGAGGTGACGAAGCGGTGGTTGGCCCCCAGGATGTGCAGGGCGGCCAGGGTCGAGGGGACCTTGGCCACCGAGGCGGGGATGTAGCTTTGGGTGTCGCGTTGCGCCTCCAGGATCTGACCGGATTGCAGATCCATGAGCAGATACCCCATGAAAGGGGGGTGCTCGAAGGTGGGCGCCGTGGCCTTGGCGCCACCCTTGCGGCCTTTGGCACCCTTGGCCGGTTTGGTGGCCCGTTTTTGTTGGGCCTGGGTCTTTTTGCCGTTGGCGGCAGGTTCGGCCCATACGCTCGAGGGCGCGAACAACAGAAGCGACAGGGCGAGACAGATCATCCTGAACATGCGGCTCGTGGTCTTGTCCGTGCGAGGTTTCGGATTCCGGAGCCACATCGGTTGCTCGGCGATCCCCGAACAGCCTTCAGAGCGTGACTCCGTTGCGCAAAGGCGCATTAAACCCGCATTGAGCGATTAACGCAATGTTTCACGCGCGTGAGGTGCGATTTGGGATCCGGTCATGTTTTGCTGGAGCGTTGGGTTCCGGCACCCTTCGGCGCGGGCGCGGTTGGCCGCGGCGAGTTCCAGGATCCGGGGGGCGATTTCGTTCAGGGCCCGTGCCTCGTCGCCATGCTCCGGATCCCCGCAGAGGCCGGAGAGGCCGCAACGGGGATCATGCAGGCGCGGGTTGGAGAAGAGCGGCAGGCTGGCCTTGTCATCTCCCACCACCCGTTTCATCCAGCCGCCCACCATGATGGTGCCGAACTCACCGGGTTGGCGGATGCCGTCGCAGTTGCCGACCCCGTGACCCAGCGCGTAGGGGGCGATGGCCGTGGCATGGCCCTGTCCGGGTTCGCAGGCGTCCACCAGACGGCCATGGTTGAGTCCCATCAGATGGCCCAGTTCGTGGGCCAGGGTGTGGGCCCCGCATACGATGTCGTAGACCATCAGGCCGTTTTCCGGACGGCTCGATGGATCCCTCCGCTTGTTGACCGCGATGGCCCGACCGCAGCCGCGCTTGCCGCGGATCAGGTGGCGCGTCACGGCCACCGTGTAGGCCGCGCCGTGTTCCCCTGCCTGGCAATAAAGACCGGCAAACCCCTCTCGTTCCGCGCGCATCGCCTCCAGAATTTCGATGGCCTCCCGTTCCTCGATCGGCACGAAGGCCACGTCCGCGACCTCGGCGCGCAGTTCCACCAGGCTGTCCCGATAATAGCCGTTCACGGTCGCCACCTGTGCGTGCAGACGCGCGCGGAGGACGGCGCGGGTCGGTTCGTCCCTTCCCAGGGTGTCGTTGACCAGAAAGCGGATGCCGAACACGGTTTCGGCGTGGGCCTGACCCCAACTCCCGATTCCGGCCATCAGGAGCAACAGCAGAGGCAGCCGGATCGTGGCGCGCATCCGGGTCCGGTCCCGGCTCAACCCGGCGAGCGGGCGAGGAGGAAACCCGCGATGCCCAAAGCCCGTTTGATGCGCAACGCCTCGTGGGGCTTTTCGACGAAGACCCGGACCTCCTTGATGAACTTGATCAGTCCCAACAGGTCGATCCACTGGGGCAGGGTGCGTCTTTCAGCCTCGTTCAAGGGGGAGGCGGCGACATAATGGGTGACCAACTGGTCGAAACGGCCAAAATCGGCCAGATGGATGTACTTGTCGGCCAGCGAGAATTCGATGCCGCCGTCGATCAGGTCCAACAGCCTCGGACCGTGGTAGCAGTTGTTGAAATCGAAGAAACAGGTCGTGCCATCCGGGGTGATGATCACGTTTTTCGGCGTAACGTCCCCATGGTTGTGGACAACGTGACAGCCATCGTGGAGTCGTGTCCGATACCCTTCGTCCAGGAAGGGCTCGATGCGCGGGGCGAGCTGCTCGAAGGCGGTTTTCAACTCCGGGGTCAAAACCGGGCTCTCCCGATAGGTGGCGAAATAGGGTAGCCACATTCGACAGGAGTCCTCAAAGGTGAAGCTGGCATCCAAGGGCAAGGGGGCGTCGATCTGCACCTGATGGATCCGCGCCAGGGCGGCGCCGATCGGGTCCAGGGGGTATTCGGGCTTGGATTGGGGAGCGCCGGGAATGCGTTCGAAGAGCAGGGCCGGATGGCCGCTGATGGTCGCCTCGGCCCCAGGCAGCATGGGCAGGATGTCGGCGGTCGGCACGCCACGGGCCACCAGTCCCCGGATCAGCGCCGCTTCGTAGGCGGTGTGTTCGGCGATGCGGTGGCTGTGGTAGTTGCCCGATACCTTGTGCAGCTTGAGGATCGTCTCCCGAGGACCGTTGAACAGCCGGTAGAGCAGGTTTTCGGTCGAGACCTTCATGGTTTCCAGCAGCGCCTCGGGCATGCCGTAACGGGCGCGCACCTGGTCGGTCAGGGCTTGCAGATCCCCAACGGTCGGGGGTGCGGACTCCTTGTGGCGGTCGTGGATCAACCTGGCGCCGAATTTTTTCAAGAAGGCATCCTTGAGCGCGGGATTGCCTCGGGACGGGAAGAAGATGTAGGCATCCACCAGATGGTGGACATACGGAATGCGCGGATGGAGCGTGGTCCAACGGCTCACGTCCATGGCCAGCGGGATCTGGGTGATGTGGTAGACCGCGCAGCCGCTCGAGGCGGATTCGGGATTGATCAACTGCCAGTTGGGCGGCAGCGCCTCTTCGCGATCGGGATGGATCTCGATCAGGATGTCCACGTCGGAACCGAGCTTGGCGTTGGTGCCATGCACGAAGGGGGCCTGATAGAATCCCATGTCCCCGCGCAGCGCCGATCCCATCAGATAGACCCGCTCCACCGCCGCCCGCGAGGAGACTTCGCTGCGTAGCGTCTCGTGGACCCGTGCTTGCAGCGCGGCCTGTTCATCTGCCGCGAACGTGATCTTGGTCGGCTTGACGAAGTTCATCTCCAGCCGGGCCAGCAGGGTGCTCCAGTTGCGGTAGAGCACCTTGGCGGCGTCCGGTTGGGGGTTGAGATCGTGGGGAAAGATCACCCGGTCGCTGCCAGGGGTGAAGAGCCAGAATTGGGGATCGCAGTTCACCTGGGCCGGTTGTCCGGAGGCCAGCGCATGGTAGAGATCGAGCACCTGGCACTTGATGCGGTTGAGCCGGTCGGGATCCAGGCTGGCGCCGTGGCGGCTCAGGTATGCCACCAGCCGTTCGCCGTGGTCCAGACCGCGCATGGCGCGAAAGTCCGGTCCTCCCTCCTTGCGGGTGGCGCGGGCCAGCACCTTGAGTTTTTCGCCGGTGTAGAGAACGCCTTCCGGGGTCTCCTCGCGGGTAAAGCCGATCAGCTTGAAGATGTCCCGCACCTTGGGCATGTGGTGCGGGGCCACCAGCAGGCTCATGCGCTCGCCCGGGGCGTTGCCGGAGTCGAGCATGAAATCCAGCTCGTTGGCTTCCAGCAGCTCCAGAACCTCGGTGTAGCTGGAGGCGCACGGGCTGTCGGGGTCGAGCAGTTTGAACCGACGGTGCAGCTCACGGAAATCGGCCTCGTCGATGAGGATCTTGTAGTTGCGGTAGTGCAGATGATAGCCGTCGCTGCATGCCTCGATGGAGATCCGTTGCGGATGGTAGACCACCGGATGCTTGAGCTGCGATTCGGTCCAGATGCGCACGTCATCCTGGTTGGCGTTGGCCAGCTTGCCATCCTGGTAGTTCTTCTCTTGGATGATCCCCATCAGCTCCGCGGACTGACGGTTGAAGATCGTGCCGATCTCCTCGAATTCGTTTCGGCTCAGTTCGATGCGCAGATCGCGGAAGTGGATGTGGATGTTCTCCTCCATGTCCAGGAAGAGGTTGCGATGCCTCGGTTTGCCGAGGATCTGGCCACGGTAGAGAATCTTCTTGATGACACCCATGTGATTACGGAGTCTCCCAAGGCAGGAGTGGCAAGGTTGGCCTGGCCAACCATCACGGACGACCGATCTCATCCTCCACGCCCTGGACGATGCCGGGATCCAGGGTGAGCAGTTCTTCGTTCTTGCCCGGATAGTCGAATTGCCGCAAAAGATAGCGGATGCTGTTGATGCGCGCCAGTTTCTTGCTGTCCGATCGGATCACGGTCCAAGGGGTTTCCGGGAAGTTGGTGCGTTGCAACATGTCGTCGCGGGCGCGGGAGTAGTCATCCCAGTGGTCCTGGGCCTCCTGGTCCACGGGACTGAGTTTCCAGGTCTTGAGCGGGTTGGTCTGACGCGAGGTGAAACGCTTTTCCTGGGAGACCCGCTCCACCGAAAACCAGAATTTCACCAGATGGATGCCCGATTCGGTGATCATCCGTTCGATGCACGGCAGTTGATGGTGGAACTCCTCTACCTGGGCCTCGGTGCAGAACCCCATCACCCGCTCCACGCCGGGACGGTTGTACCAGCTGCGGTCGAAGAGCACCATTTCGCCGCCGTGGGGCAGATGGGCGATGTAGCGTTGGAAATACCAGGAGTGTCTTTCGAGTTCGGTGGGTTTTTCCAGGGCCACGACGCGGCAGATGCGCGGGCTCAAGAACTCGGTGAAGCGCTTGATGGTCCCCCCCTTGCCGGCGGCGTCGCGTCCCTCGAAGAGGATGAGCAGCTTGAGTTTCTGGTCCACCACCCACTGCTGGAGCTTGACCAACTCCTGTTGCAACGGGGTGAGGATGTTCAGATAGTCTTGCTCGCGCAGCAGTTTCATGATTTCCAGCTCGCGGCCTCGGATGAGTTCTTCGAACGGAATGCCGTCCGGGGAGACGAGGGGAGCGGGAACGGGGGTGGGGTTCTCCTGATCGGTCATGGTGGGGACTCCGGAAAAAATGAACATCGAAACGAAACCAACGGACGGATCATGGTAGACCTTTGCCATCCCCTTGTCGAGATGGTTGGGCCAGGCGGATGACGGGGAATATCCAAGCGCCCGGCATGGCATGGCGTGGGCAATGGTGGTAGGATTGGGTGGGGCGTCTCGGAACGATCGTTCCGATTCCGGCGCGCGGCTTGATGGATGAGGACAATCGAAGGGAGGCGCAACCATGACGAGCTATCCGGCCTATTACTATCGGCAGTCGGCGGTGATCCCGGTGCGTGGCGAAGGGGAGGCGCTGCGGGTTCTGTTGATCTCTTCCCGTTCGCGCAGTCGCTGGATCATCCCCAAGGGGATCGTGGAACCGAACCTTTCCCCCGCGGACTCGGCGGCCAAGGAGGCCTACGAGGAGGCGGGCATTCGCGGTAGGGTCCATCCCGAGCCGATCGGGGAGTACGACTATCCCAAGTGGGACGGAACCTGTGTCGCCGAGGTGTATGTGATGCGCGTCGATGAGGTGCTGGATCGCTGGCTGGAGAGTTTCCGCGAGCGGGTCTGGTTGACGCTGGATGAGGCGATCGGACGGATTCAGGAGGAAAAATTGCGCGAGATCATGGCTGGGGTTCCGGATTTTTTATCCGTGGCGGCGCCATGATCGAGCCGCGACCCTCTCAGGGTGATGACGCCTCATTCCTGGATCTTCCCGAGCGGGCTTCCCGGTCCGGGCGTGGCAAGAGTGGCTGGTGGGGTCGGCTGGTTCGATCGCTGCTGGTTGTCGGGACCCTGGTTTACGGGGGCGTGGGCGCGCATCTCTATTTCAACCAATCCTCCAAGGTGTTTCGTCCCTCGCGCGGCTTGACCGCCACGCCGACGGATTGGGGTATCCCTTTCCAGGAGGTCACTTTCGCCAGTGACAAATACCGCCTGCACGGCTGGTGGATTCCAGGCGCGCCGGACCAGCCGGTGGTGCTGTTTCTGCACGGCAACGCCAGCGTCATTTCCGGACTGAGAGGACACACGGAGCTGTTCCGGCGTTTGGGGCTCGGCGTGTTCCTGTTCGATTACCGAGGCTACGGCCTGAGCGAGGGGGAGCCGTCGGAGGTGGGGCTCTATGCCGATGCCGAGGCGGCCTGGAACCATCTGACCGGTTCTCTCGGCATCCCGGCGGCAAGAGTGATCTATCATGGCCACTCGTTGGGTGGAGGGGTCGCCACCTGGCTTGCCACCCGGCACGCGCCGAAGGCGATGATCCTTGAAGGGACGTTTCTTTCGATTCCGGCGGTGGGCGAAGAGCTTTACCCCTATCTGCCGATCCGCCTGCTAAGCCGCATCTGGTTCGACAACGCCAGCCGCATCGGCCAGATCCGCGCACCGCTCCTGATCATCCACAGCCGCGACGACACGGTGATCTTCCCACGCCATGGCCGGGAGTTGTTCGCCCTGGCCAACGACCCCAAAACCTTTCTCGAAACCACTGGCAGCCACAATACCAGCGTCAGCCAGGGCGGCCCGACGGTGGAGGCGGGGGTGCGGGGGTTTGTGGCCGAACTGGGCAAGCGTCCCTAGTGGCTCAACCGGGCTGATTTGACTATCTTACGATAATTCCGGAACCAGGTGCGTTCTACGTCGTGGACCGTGCTACAGATTTTTTCAGTCATTCCTTTTGAGAAAATTTTAATAAATCAACCAGTTAACGGAACAGCCAAAAGAAACGACACCAAAAACCAGGGCAAACAGTTGATTTTGTTTGACTAATTAACCGGTCAGTAGTGAAGGGAACTGAATTCGGGCCAGGGGAGCCCGGCTCAATCGGATTTACTTGTTGACAATGAATTTCAATGTGTTACATTGTTTTGGATGTGTGACTCGTCAAAGATACCCAAGAGGGTGCCTTTCAAACCGATCGTCTGGGTAAACCCAGGTTTGGTTTGATGTTTTATCGTTATATCGCATGCTTTGTTGTTTTCTGTTGCAAACAGGTGTAGAATAAAGCAATTGCGTGGTTTTGTCCATAAACGTTCAACAAAAGGATCAGAAGAGCATGGCAGGTCGTGAGACAGGAAAAGTGAAATGGTTCAATGACAGCAAGGGCTTTGGTTTCATTGAGCGCGATAATGGCAAAGGGGATGCGTTCGTCCACCACTCAGCCATTGCGATGAGTGGTTTCAAGTCGCTTGCCGAGGGGCAAAAGGTGGAGTTTGACATCACGAAAGGCCAAAAGGGAGATCAGGCATCCAACGTGACGCCCCTGTAGGTCAAGGAGTGAATCCCGCCGTCTGGAAACAGACGGCGGGCATTTCATGCGGCGCTTGACCGCCTGTTTTTTTGTTGGCGTGATCCATGGAAACCCTGGCCATCATCGACTTCGAGACCACCGGACTCTCTCCTGCCGAGGGAGCGCGGGCCACGGAGATCGCGGCTGTTATCCTGGAGAACGGCCAAATCGTCCGGCATTATCAGAGCCTGATGAATGCCGGCGTGCGGATTCCCTTCTTCATTACCAATCTGACGGGCATCACCAACGAGATGGTGCGTTGCGCACCGCCTGCGGCCAAGGTCATGCAGGAGGTCGCCGATTTTGTGGGTGATCTTCCTTTGGTTGCCCACAACGCCTCCTTTGATCGCACATTCTGGGATGCCGAATTGTCCCAAATCGGACGTACCCGTCAGCAAGAATTTGTCTGCACCATGCTGGTGGCCAGGAGGGTCTATCCAACTGCGCCGAACCATAAACTGGGGACCCTGGCCGCCTTTGCACGTCTGCCCGCCACCGGGAAAGCACACCGTGCCATGGCCGATGCTGAAATGACCGCCCATCTGCTGTGCCACATGGAGGAGACCCTGGTGCAACGATTTCAGATCGGACAGCTTTCCCATGCTTTGCTGCGCGTTTTGCAGAGGGCCAAGGCTGCTGATCTCCAGTCAGCCATCCGGAAGTTCATCCGAGCCGCTTGAAAAAAAACGCCCCGTGTGACACCCCGTCGCACCCCACCCACACCCCGCAACAGGCCCTTGCCCACCAGCTAAAGAAAATGCGACTTCCTCCTTCTCGAAAAAGGTGGAGCCTTGGTGTTCGGGAAGAGAGGTGCAAGAGACGCGACGAGCCTTTGCGAATCAGATGGTCTGCTGTACCATGCATCGATTGGCAGCCAAAGATCGCAGCGGCGGCGGGGCCCCAGGATCGCAACGATGTCGAGTCGTTGAAACCGATGCTGGCTTTGGCGTGGGCAAACCCATGATGAGATCTTGCGAACAGTCGGAGCCCGGTTTTTCCTCCCCAGAAATTGAAGAAAAGAAACAATGTCAGCAATGGAATCCGATTTGCCCGTTACCGACGAACTGCCGTCTGAGGAAACACCAGAACCGGTTCTCAACCGGAAATGGTATGCGGTACATACCAAACCACGTCAGGAGTTGCTGGCACTCCAGAATCTGGAAAATCAGAAGTATCATTGCTTTCTGCCACGCATCCATGTCAAGCGCATACGGCGGGGCAAATTGCAGCCAGTGATCGAACCGTTCTTTACCAGCTATCTGTTCATCCAGCTTGTTCTGGAGCAAACCAATATCGCTCCGATCCGTTCCACGCTGGGCGTGACCGGTCTGGTGCGGTTCGGCGGCTACATCCCTCCGGTCAACGATGCACTGGTGGAGTCGTTGATCGCTCGTGCGGATGCCAACAGCATCCTGCCGTCCCCAGAACCCGTCGAGTTCGCGTCCGGACAACACGTCTGGATTCAGGAGGGACCACTGGCCGGATGCGAGGCGATTTTTCAGGCGCGCAACGGTCAGGAACGGGCCTTGCTGCTGATTCAGATCCTGGGAGACTCCACGCGGGTGCAGGTGCCGATCCGCACGCTCGCGTCAAATGACCCCGGAGCGTGTTGACATGGCCGGATTCAGGTTCGGAAAATGGTCGTGAGGATGTGCGACTTTCGACAGGATCAACCAAGCCCTTGATCCTTTCCATGTCATCCGGTCTCGTCCAGGATATCGACATGCCGACCCTTCCGCACATCCAGAATGGTCAGCGCGCTACCGTCGGGCGATAACAGGTCAATCCCCAGACCTGCCCATGCTACGGTTCTTCCAGTTCCCGGAGTCGATGCGACATCTCCCGGTTCTCGCGTCCGATTTCGTACAGGCGGAACGCATCCTTGATTCCTTGCGAGAGCACGTCATCCTCCCACGGTTTGGTGAGAAACTTGTAAATCGCACCACGGTTGACGGAATCGATGACCGTGTTGAGTTCCGTGTAACCGGACAGTATGATGCGCACGGTGTCGGGATGCAAATCCTTGATGCGACGTAAGAATTCGGTTCCGCTCATCTCCTTCATCCTCTGGTCGCAGACCACCACCCCGACCGGATGGCGCGCCATGAGATCGAACCCCTCACGGGCGCTCGTGGTGGTGATGATCCGATATCGGCACCGTTTTCAAGATTCATCTGCCGATTGTCAATGCACGCGCCTGCCCATTCCCTGTTTGAGGCAAACCGTGTTGGCGGGCCATCCATGGCCCGCGTCGGCTGTCTGATCAGTTTTCAATGGGAACGGAAAATCCTGTGGCATGAATCGCACGATTCGCGCACCTTCTTGATCGCGCCGGTCATCGGATCGCGATTGCCCCGCATCCACTGTTCGGAGGCTTTCACCAACTCCTTGGTGGCCTTCAAACTGCGTTCCACCTGGGTGTCGAACCCCTTTCGATCACTCCAGGCGGTCTCGGAACCGGCTTGCGCCGTACGGTTCTGTACCCCTTCCGGATAGACGTGATCCAACAGTTGCGCGCTTGAACGCAACGCCGTGGCGTGTCGCAACATGTTCTCCGCGTAGGGGTGTTTCTGATTGGATGTCAGGGTTTCGATTGCCTTGAGATGCAAGCGAAGAATCGACATCACGGCGGATTGATATTCTCCCAAGTCACTCCCAAACTCAGACGATGAAACGGCGGATCCTGGAAGCCAGAAAAGCGATGATACAATGAGAATTAGATGGTGTTTCTTCATGACGGCATCCTTTGTTGGTTATTGCGGATATAAACTCAGAATAATCTGATATATACGCATTGATTTTCAGATGCAGAATCGTAGCATGATTATGTGTGATTGATTAAATAATTATTTGATATTATGTAATGCGATTGATTATAATATATCTATCGAATATTATATAATCGTTTTTCTTGAATTGCTGAAATGGGCAGGTCGTCACCTGGTTCATCCATTTCCAGGTGACGATCATCTCCGGCGGGAATCGTGATCCATGGCCAACCGATCCGAATCACTTCCGGTCATAAAGTCATTTGGCGGGTATTGAGGCATGGATTTCTGAAAAGTCGAGGACTTTGACCGTGGTCTGACAGGCCGTTTGAATGTGCGAAACCAATTCGTCGGTGACCTTGGAGCGGATCCTCCTGGCATCCAGCAGCAGGTTGATCGTCCGGGTCATCGCCCCCTCCCGGATCGGACGGATGGTCAAGGCCCCCAGATGATTCTCCTTGCGGATCGCCAGACGGGAGATCAGGGAAAAGCCGACCCCGTGTTCCACCGCGCATTTGGCCGCCTCCGCGGTATCCACCTCCAGCACGGTCTTCAACTGGCCAAAATGCATGCCCGCCTGTTCCAGAAACGCCGCGATCACCGCGCGCGTCCCGGATCCCTCCTCCCGCGAGACGAACGGATGGGCCAACAACCGCTCCAGGGGGATGCTCTCCTCATCCGCCAGGGGATGACCGGGGGCCAGGATCACCACCAGTTCATCCTCCAGACAGGGCAGAACCTCGATGTCGGGCTGTTGTACCGGTCCTTCGACCATGCCGATATCGATGGTGGTGTCACCCACCTTCTGGACCACGGTGCGGGTGTTGTGCAGGCTCAAACGGACCTTGACGCCAGGATACGCATCCCGATACCCGCACAGGATTCCAGGCAGCAGGTATCCGCCGGGGGTGGTCGTGGCTCCGAGCCGGATCATCCCGCGTGACAGTCCTGTCACCTCGTTCAGCCGTTTTTCCGTCTCCTGGTATAGATCGAGAATGCGACTGGCATGCTGATGAAAGTGTCGGCCTGCATCGGTCATCGAAATGCGATTGTGCTGACGCTCGAACAGACGGGTGTTGAAATGCTCCTCCAACTGCCGGATCTGAAAGGTGACGGCGGGCTGGGTCAACTCCAACTCCTCGGCGGCGCGGGTGAAGGAAAGGTGCTTGGCCACGGTGTGAAAGACCAGGACGCGCGTCGAATCGTAGAAACTCATGGCAAATTTCCTTCCGTTTGCGTGACGACGGGGTTTGGAACCGTTTCCGTTCGCGGAGCGCGCGTGGGCGTGGCATTGGCCCCTCCGGGCGGTTCCGACGGATTCAACAGACAGGCCTCGATGGTGGCGCGCGTCTGGCGCGGGGCCAGCAGTTCGATGAAATCGATCACATAGCGCGCCGGATGCGAACCCTTCTTGATGCCGACACGGGTGGTGTGTACGCCGAACAGCCCCCCGGCGCCGATCGCCTCGATCCCTTTGTCGCGCATCGGATCGTAGGCGATCTCGGCCACGATTCCCACTCCCATGCCCAACTCGACATAGGTCTTGATCACATCCGCGTCGATGGCCTCCAGCACGATGTTCGAGGTCAGGCCGTGTTCCTGGAACACCCCGTCGATGCGGCGACGACCGGCGAATCCCTGATCATAGGTGATCAGCGGATAGCAGGAGAGCATGTCGATGCGTAACGGCGATTCGCGCGTCAGCGCATGCCCGACCGGGGTGATCACCACATGTTGCCAATCCAGGCAGGGGATGCTGACCAGTTCCCTGGATTCGGCGATCGCCTCCGTGGCAATGCCCAGGTTGGCCTGTCCCGAGGCAACCATCTCCACCACATGGGTGGGATTGCCCTGATGCAGGCGCAGCCGCACATTGGGGTATTTCTGCGCGAACGCCGGCAGCACCCGCGGCAGGGTATAGCGTGCCTGGGAGTGGGTGGTGGCGATGGTGAGACTGCCCCGGCTCTCGGTGCTGAACTCCCGTCCCACCATGCGCAGGCTTTCGGTGTCGTGCAGGATTCGTTTGGAGATCTCCAGGATCATCTGTCCGGATTCGGTGACGCCGACCAGACGTTTGCCGTTGCGCACGAACACTTCGACGCCCAACTCCTCCTCGAGCAGCTGAATCTGTCGGGACACCCCGGACTGCGAGGTGTGCAGCCGTTCGGAGGCTGCGGTGACATTCAGTCCGCGCCGGGCAACTTCACAGAGGTATCGCAATTGATGGAATTTCACATTGCCTCCTTGTTTATTGTTGAGGCGGTTTAGCACGAAAAACGATTATATAATAATTTTATATTGTTATTATTATATTTTGTCTTAAGGTATGCTGCAAGCGAAATTAGTGTGCGGTGCAACAATTTGTTGTATCCGCCGAATGGATGTCGTTTAAACTACATATAATGATTGTTCAAATGGAGGTCAGGCATGCAGCAACCGCGAATTCAAGCCGTGATGGCGGAAATCGACCGTCTGGGTCAGGCGGTCAATCTGTTCGAACAGGGTACGTTGAGCGAGGATCGGTTCCTGGCCCTGCGCATGTCGCTTGGCGTTTACACCCAGCGGACCCAGGGGGCCTACATGGTGCGGCTGAAGCTGCCCGGTGGTCGGATCACCCCCGGTCAGATGGTGGCTGTGGCCGATCGACTGGAGCGGCTACCCCACGCGGCGACGATCCACTTGACCACGCGCCAGGACATGCAGCTCAAGCCGGTGTTCGGCGATCGACTGGTGGAGCTGTTGCGGGGGTTGCATGAGGAGGGCTTGTGTACCGGTGAGGCGGGGGGTCCGACGGTACGCAACATCGTGGCCTGTCCCATGGCCGGCATTTGTCCCATGGAGGAGCGCGATGTGCTGCCGATCGTCGATGGTCTCAAGGAGCGATATCTGGGCAATCCTCTGACCCGATTCCTGCCGCGCAAGTTCAAGATTGCGGTTTCCGGGTGCGCGGCGGGTTGTGCTCAGGAGGGTGTGCATGACCTGGGCATCACCGCCTGTCGGGACGTGGACGGACGAGGGGGGTATCGGGTGAGCATGGGCGGGGGGCTGGGGCACAAGCCCAGGCAAGCCCGGGTGATCGAGCCGTGGGTGGCGGAGGCGGAACTTTTTCCGGTGGTGGAGTCGGTGTTACGGGTTCATCACCGTCACTCCGACCGGGAGAAGAAGTCCAGGGCGCGTCTGAAATTTCTTTGGGAGCGCTTCGACGAAGAGACCGTGCTGGGTCACTACCGGGAGGCGTTGACCCGTACCCGCCGGATCGCCGGATTGGCGCTTTCGTTTCCTGGCGCCTGGTCCGAGGCGTCTGAAACAAAGGAGATCCGGCGCGCCTGGGGCCGGGATGCGACTCCGCAGCGTCAGCCCGGATTGTGGGCCGTGCCGGTGCGGGTGCCGCTCGGCGATCTGACGCCGCGACAACTGCGCGGGTTGGGAGCCTTGGCCGAGGCGTTGGGTCTGGTCGAAGTGCGGGTCACCACGGACATGAATCTGTTGATGGTCGGCGTTCCGGAGTCGCGCGTGCCGGAGTTGGCGGAGCGGTTGGCCGGATTCGGGGTGTCGCGTCCGCAAGTCGGGGATGACGTGACGGCTTGCGTGGGTTCGGCGGTCTGCAATCTCGGCCTGACCGCGGCGCCGTTGCTGGCGCGTCAGTTGACCGGCGGGGTGTTCGATCTGAAGGTGCGGGTTTCGGGTTGTCCGAATGGATGCGTCCATTCGGATGTGTGCGACATCGGTCTTTCCGGCGAGATCCGGCGTCCGCATGGGATTCCGTTGCCGTTCTACCGGTTGCTGGTGGGGGGGCGGGGAGGCGGTTCGGGTCTGTTGGGACGCTGTGTGGGTTCCATCCCGGCGAGCCGCGCACCGTTGGCCGTGACGCGGATTCAACAGGCGTTCGCGGAGTCCGGGGAGAGCGGGCGGGGTTTTTCGGCCTGGATCGGCGCTCGCTCGGATGTCGAGTTGATGGAGTTGGTGGGCGATCTGGAGGAGATCACGCCGGAAGAGGCGGCAAGTCAGGCCGATTTCGAGCGGGCACGTCGCGGATTCGAGCAGCGGACCGGTCTGAACGAGTGCATGGGCAGCCGACACGTTCATGTGGAGATGGCCTTTGCCCGCGCCGCCCATGAGCGGGATTGTTGTCATGCCCATCTGGAGGCGGGCGAGGCGGAACCGTTTTTGAAGACCACGCGGGAGATTCTGACCGGACTGGGGGCCACCTTGCTGGCGCCGACCCGTCTGCCCGTGGCGCTTTCGGAGTTGAGCCTGGAACAGTTGGTCGTGAACGCCCTGCGCAAGCCGGCGCTGACTACCCCTCTGGTGGAGGCGTTCGCGCTCCTGACCGAGCGCCAGAGAACGTTGGAGCAGGGTTCCGAGTGGCGCGATCTGACCCGGTTCCTGACCGATCTGGATCGTTGGATCGGCCTGTTGGCCGAGCTGTGGTGCCGGGAGGATCCGACGCTGTACCTGAGCGCCTATCTCTCCCCGTCCATCCGTTCGCTGCCTCTGGCCGATGATGGGAACAACATTGCCGGAGCCTTCGGACCACGGCTCGGGCTGGTCGGAGAGGGATGGAGGGAGGTGGCTTGAGGGAGGGGTTCGGTTCGGATGTTCTGATTGGCGTGGTTTGGTCGGCGTTGAAAGATTTTCACCATTTGGAATCAAGGAGAGATGGGTCATGCGTATGTTGGAAAGGGTTGGAGAGTCGGTTGAATGGTTGCGTCTGGCTGCCGAGAAGATGGCGCCGGCGCGGTTTTCCACCAGTTTCGGGGCCGAGGATCAGGTGGTGCTGGATCTGATCGTGCGCAACGAACTGGCGATTCAGATCTTCACGCTGGATACCGGTCGTCTGCATGAGGAGACCTATGACGTGATGAATCGGTCGTTGCTTCGCTATCGTCGTCCGATTTTGATCTACTCCCCGCGTCACGATCTGTTGGAGGCGCATTTGAACCGTCATGGACCGAACGCCTTCTACGAAAGTATCGATCTGCGCAAGGCCTGTTGTCAGGTCCGCAAGGTGGAGCCACTGCGGCGGGCCCTGGCGGGGGCCAAAAGCTGGGTGACCGGTCTGCGGCGCGAGCAGGCGGTGACCCGTGCCGGACTGGAGAGGCGGGCCTGGGATCCGGTCCACAAACTGGAGAAGTTCAATCCGCTGCTGGAGTGGAGCCAGGAGGAGATCTGGAACTACATCCACACCCATCAGGTGCCCTACAATGGTCTGCATGACCAGAATTTCCCCAGCATCGGCTGCGCGCCATGCACGCGCGCGGTCGGGGCCAACGAGGATCTGCGCGCCGGGCGCTGGTGGTGGGAGGATCCGGTCAGCAAGGAGTGCGGCCTGCACGTCAAGTCGGCTTGACGCCCGAATGCCGAAAGGCACCCGGCAACCAACCATTCCGGATATATGCTTATCCGGAATGGTTATTAAGGGGTTGCATCAAACCATGTTATCATGAAAACTCCCGAAAGGAGGGCCATGGTATGGGGGATGAGGGGTTCTCCCCCCATCATGTTACATGGATGAATGGGGAGAGCGGCTCCACAGGTGTACTGGGGCGATGACGGATCGTCGGGGGGAAGATTGTTGCATGATGCGGGTCTTGACATGACGCCAGGCGTTGGGATCGCAAGCCGCGTGCGAAGCGTGGCGCTCTGGTGGGGGCTTCTCCTGTTGGTGACGGGTTGGAGTGGTGCCGTGAGGGTCGGGGAGATCAAGGTGGAAAGCTCCTCGATCCTCACCGGACAGGCGTCCGCCTTGGGGCCAGGCATGCGGCAGGGGATCGAGGCCCGTTTTCAGGAGGTCAAGGAAGCGGGCGGCATCCACCGGGTCGTTTCGTTCCCCTGGACTGGAAGGATCCGTGATCGATGACCATGGAGCCGGAAAAGTTCACCGCGCCGTGGAACGGATTCTTCCGGGGGCATGGAGTCACCTTGAGCATTCGGCGCATGCTGGTCGGGTTGGGGGCGCTGAGCGTCCTGGCCATCCTGCTGTTGACCACCGTGGCCTGGGTTTCCAATCAGAGGCTGGCGCGCTACCAGGAAGAGCTGCTCGAGGAGGCGTTTCCGGTCAGCGAGGCGGTACGCGGCATGGTGCTGGTGGTGATGCGCGTTGCCGACCGACGTCATGCGCCCACCACGCCGGAGGGGTATGTCGAGCCGGATCGTCTGCCTTCCCGCGCCACCCTGGAGGCGGAGTTCCGCGCCGAGCGCCGCGATCTGGATAAACTTTTGGAACGGTTTCCGGCCTCCCGGGAGATCCTTGGGGCGTTGGATCGCCATTTCGCGCAATTGCTCGAGGCCGATGAGGGGCTCTCCTTGTTGCGCGAACGTTTACGAACGCTCACCATCAATCTTGAGACGCGCATCGGGCAGGTGGAACACGAAGCCGGGGAGATGATCCACATCGCCGAGGCGTTGGCCGGCAAGGCGCGACTGGAGACGCAACGGGCCCGGCGTCGGCTCGAGCCGCTGCTGATGCGGGATGCGTGGGATGAGGCGAGTCGGCGTCTGATCCGGGAGCGACTGTCGTCCGCCAGCGTTGACGTGCGCGATGCCTCCGACAAGATTCGCCATGCCAGCCTGACCCTGGCGCTGCTGAGTCGGCAGTTGATCATGGAGCGGGAGCAGGATCAACTGATCAACATTCGCGACAACGGCATCGAACAGGCTTTCGGGGAGATGCGCGCCGCCCTGGCGCGGCTGGAGGCGTCGGTGCGCGCCGACTCCGGGTTGACCCCGCTCTCTACCGCCCTGCGGGACCACTTCGCGCGTCTGCCGCCGCTTCTGACCGTTGGTCCGGAGTCGCTCCATGCCCTGCTGCACGCTCTGTTCGACGAGAACGCCGCCATGCGCGAGGCGCGCATGCGCATGGAGTTGGCGGCAGGTCAGGTGTTGCGCGACGTGGAGCGTCTCTCCTCGCCGGCGGGATTGCTGCGCGGGGAGATCGCCACCGATGCCAAGCGCGTGGTGGAGGCCAATCACGCCATCCTGATTCTGGTCACCATTCTGGCCCCGGTGATGCTGGCCGGCGCGATCTTGTTCTTTCTGCGTTGGCTGGTGGGACGCTCGCGCCAGATCGTCCACGCCCTGCAAGGCTGCGCCGAGGGGGACTACACGCAACGCGTGCCGCTGCTGGGCAATGGCGATCAGTTGGACGACATCGGCGCCATGGTCAACGTGTTGGCCGCCAACCTCGACCGGTTGGAGAACGCCGACATGCGCGGCATCATGTCGCGCATCGCGCTCAACGCCCTGCTGGAGACCTCGTTGATCCCCATGTCCCAGCAGGAATATCTGCTGACCGCGTTGCGCATCATCCGCGCCATCCCCTGGCTCAAGGTGTGGAACAACGACGCGGCGCTGTTTCTGGTGGATGCGGAGCAGGGCGGATTGAGGCTGGCCGCCCAGATCGGCTTCTCCGATGTCGAACAGACGAGCTGTGCCAGGGTGTCCGCGGGGGTCTGCCTGTGCGGCACGGCCCTGGAAACCCGCGAGATCCTCTTTGCCGGAGACGACGATCCCCGACATGTCATCGAACATCCGGTGCGCAAGGCCCATCGCCACTACTGCGTGCCGATCCTCTCCTCCGAACAACCGTTGGGGGTGCTGCTGCTGCGGCTCGATTCCGGGCATACGCGCAATCCGGACGAGATCGCCCTGCTCTACACCATCGCCAATACCCTGGCCGGCGTGATCGAACGCAAACGCATGGAAGAGGATCTCCAGCGCCTTGCCCATCACGACGCCCTGACCGGCCTGCCCAACCGCATGCTGTTCCGCGAGCATGCCCTGCAACTGCTTGCCAAGGCTCACCGCACTGGCGGAACCTTTTCGGTGCTGCTGCTCGACCTGGACCGCTTCAAGCAGGTCAACGACACCCTGGGCCACGCCGCCGGCGATCGGTTGCTCCAAGAGGTGACGTGTCGCATCCGCGCCACCATGCGCGCCTCGGACCTGCTTGCGCGCCTGGGCGGGGATGAGTTCGCCCTGTTGATCGATGCGCTGCACGATCCGCTCAACATCGCCATCGTGGCCGAAAAGATCGTCCATGCCCTGGTGGAGCCGTTCGTGATCCTCGACACCCCCTGTTCCATCGGCGTGAGCATCGGCATCGCCCTGTATCCGGAGCATGGGGCATGCATCGACACCCTGCTCGAACAGGCCGACATGGCGATGTACACGGTCAAGCAGAACGGTCGCAACGGTTTCTGCTTTGCCCGAGTGGCGGGGGAGGCGGATGGCTCCCCACCCCAACCCGTGATCGCCGCGCCCGCCTGACAGACCTCCGACCGGCTCGACGATTCCCCTTCCCGTGTGGATCCAGAAGGCTGCGCGCGCTTTTTTCGTTCTGTCCGCGCATTCCCGCTTCAATTAAACAATAACATTATGTACAAATACATCATTTTAGCATTGCCAGAGATTATAATATATTTTTATATTATTATCATTTATTTTTTGTTTCTGTTATCTTGCATCGCACAATAAATGCGCAAGCCCCACCTCTCTCAATTCGGGGATCCTGGCGCGTATTCACCCTTCGATGGCAAGGAAAGGAGAACGAACGATGACGAGTCTGACGGTGCAAGGCCATGCCTATCCCCTGAACATGAGCGGCTTTCTGGAAAATCCCAACGACTGGTGCCCCGAGGTGGCGATCGCGATCGCCCAACGCGAACAGTTGGAGATGACCGAGGAGCATTGGGCGATCGTCGAAATTCTGCGCGACTACCATGTCAACAACCGGGTCGTGCCGATGATAAGGGATCTGCTCAAGAAGGTGGGGGAGCGGTTGGGCAAGGAGCGGGCCAACGTGCGCTATCTCTACACGCTCTATCCGTGCGGACCGTTCATGCAGGCCTTGAAGATCGCCGGTCTGCCGATGCCGTGTCGATGCGACTGATCATCGGGTGATGCGGATCTCCTTCCGCGCGGTGTGTGGGTGCCGCGCGGAGGGTCTTCGCTTCATCCTTGGGTGGATGAAGGAGGTATGATGCAACAACTTAAATAATCCAATTCTCCGTGGGAGGTGTGTCATGATGGGTCAAGGATGGTTCAAACGGGTTGATCGGTTCTGGGTGTGGGTGGCGGTGTGGGCCCTGGTACTGGGTGGGGCCGAGGCACTGGCCGGCGAGGTGACGCTGCTCAACGTCTCGTATGATCCGACGCGCGAGCTTTACAAGGAGTACAACGACCTGTTCGCCGCCTATTGGCAAGCCAAGAGTGGCGACACGGTGACCATCAAGCAGTCGCACGGCGGTTCGGGCAAGCAGGCCCGGGCGGTGATCGACGGACTGGAGGCCGACGTGGTGACGCTGGCTTTGTCGTTCGACATCGACGCGATTGCCCGCAAGGCAAAACTTCTGCCCGAGAACTGGCGCGAACGGCTGCCCAATCGCAGTGCCCCATACCATTCGACCATCGTGTTTCTGGTGCGCAACGGCAATCCCAAGGGGATCACCGACTGGAACGATCTGGTGCGGGAGGGGATCCAGGTGATCACGCCGAATCCGAAAACCTCGGGGGGCGCGCGTTGGAACTATCTGGCGGCCTGGGGCTATGCGCTGGAGAAGAACCAGAATGACCCGGACAAGGCGCGCGCGTTCGTGACCCGACTCTTCAAGAATGCGCCGGTGCTGGACTCCGGGGCTCGGGGAGCCACCACCACGTTCGTGGAACGCAAGATCGGCGATGTGCTGTTGACCTGGGAGAACGAGGCGTATCTGGCGATTCACGAGTTGGGCGCGGATCAATTCGAGTTGGTGATCCCGTCGGTGAGCATCCTGGCCGAACCGCCGGTGGCCCTGGTGGACCAAGTGGTGGACAAGCATGGCACCCGCCCGGTGGCCCAGGCCTATCTGGAGTATCTCTACACGCCCGAGGGGCAGAAAACCGTGGCCAAACACCACTATCGACCCGCCGCCCCGGAAAAGGCGGGGGCAGCGGCGGACCGTTTCGCCCAGATCCGCCTGTTCACCATCGATGAACGGTTCGGAGGGTGGGACCAGGCGCAACAGATCCATTTCGCCGATGGCGGCGAATTCGATCGGATGATCGCGCCGTAAGGCCGCGATCGAAAGGACCGGGGCCATGACCAGCATCGAGCCAAATCGCCAAACGGAGGCGGTCGTCACGACGAACAGCTCCCGCGTTCAAGACGGCAGGCTTCAGAAGGGGCCGAACGGCACACCGCAAGCGCATGGACGGTGGTGCGTTCGACGGCCTGGTCATGGTTCCCCGGTTCCACTCACGTTGGGAATCAGTCTGTTCTATCTGGGACTGATCGTCCTGCTGCCGCTCGTGCTGGCCTTTGCCTGGAGTCTGCGGTTGGAGAGCGGGGCGTTGTGGGGGATCGTCACCGCCCCGCGCGTGCTGGCGGCGTTCCAGGTCAGCTTCGGCGCGGCCCTGGTCGCCGCGGCCATCAATGCGGTCTGCGGTCTGGTGACCGCCTGGGTGCTGGTGCGATACGATTTTCCGGGACGCAAGCTTCTCGATGCCCTGGTGGATCTGCCGTTTGCCCTGCCGACTGCGGTGGCCGGGATCACCCTGGCGGCGCTGCATGCCCAGAATGGCTGGATCGGCGCATGGCTCGATCCGTTCGGCCTGTCCGTGGCCTACACCCCGGCTGGCATCGTGCTGGCCTTGACCTTCATCGGTCTGCCGTTCGTCGTGCGCACCGTGCAACCGGTGCTCCAGGCGATGGACGGCGAGATGGAAGAGGCATCCGCCAGTCTGGGGGGCGATCGCTGGCAGACCTTCCGCCTGGTCACCCTGCCCGGATTGACGCCGGCGCTGCTCACCGGTTTCGCCATGGCGCTGGCGCGCGGCCTGGGGGAGTACGGATCGGTGATTTTCATCGCCGGGAATCGTCCCTTCGTCTCGGAGATCGTGCCGCTTCTGATCGTCACCCGTCTGGAGCAGTACGATGTCCTCGGCGCCACGGCCCTGGCCATGCTCATGCTCACCGTCTCCTTCGTTCTTTTGCTGCTCATCAATTTTCTGCAATCCTGGATGCGTCGTCGTCGTCCCATCGGCTGACTGGCAAGGAGGGATCCATCATGAGTCACGGCACGGAGCGACATCAACGGCGTCCCAGTCCGGTCATCGGCGATCCGTTGTGGGTGCGGGTGCTGTTGAGCAGCCTGGTCATCCTGTTTCTGACATTGTTTCTGCTTTTGCCGTTGCTGTTCATCGGCGCGCAGGCCTTGAGCAAGGGGTTCGATGCCTGGCTGGCCGCGCTCTCCCATCCGGATACTCTGGCCGCGCTGCAATTGACCCTGTTGACGGCCCTGATCGTGGTGCCGCTCAACCTGGTATTCGGGGTGTGCGTGGCCTGGGCCGTGGCGCGCCACGATTTCCGGGGCAAAAATCTGTTGATCACCCTGATCGATCTGCCGTTCGCGGTATCGCCGGTGATCTCGGGATTGATCTTCGTGTTGTTGTTCGGGGCGCAGGGGTGGTTTGCCGGCCCGCTCGCCGCCTCGGGGGTGAAAATCATCTTCGCCGTGCCCGGCATCGTGCTGGCCACCCTGTTCGTCACCCTGCCGTTCGTGGCCAAGGAGCTGATTCCCATCATGATGGCGCGTGGCCGGGGCGAGGAGGAGGCCGCGCGGCTTCTGGGTGCCAGCGAATGGCAGGCCTTCTGGCATGTCACCCTGCCCGGCATCCGCTGGGGGGTGTTGTACGGGGTGATTCTGTGCAACGCCCGCGCCATGGGGGAGTTCGGCGCGGTATCGGTGGTGTCGGGACACATTCGCGGCATGACCAATACCCTGCCGCTGCATGTGGAAAACCTTTACAACGAATATCAGGGGGTGGCGGCGTTCGCCGTCTCCTCGATCCTGGTGGGGCTGTCGCTGTTGACCTTGATCAGCAAGGCGTGGATGGACCGGCAGGGTCGCGATGAGCCTGCCGTGACCGTGGTGTATCCGGAGGAGGAGAGACAATGAAGATCGAAGTGGTCGATGCCGTCAAACGGTTCGGCGCCTTCACGGCGCTCGACGGGTTGAATCTGACGATTGCCCCAGGGGAGATGGTGGCGTTGCTGGGACCGTCGGGATGCGGAAAAACCACGCTGCTGCGTGTCATCGCCGGGTTGGAGTATCTGGATTCCGGGCAATTGCTCCTCGAAGGGGCGGACGCCACCCGCGCGCCGGTTCAGGAGCGTCGGGTGGGATTCGTGTTTCAGCATTACGCCCTGTTCGGACATATGACCCTTTTCGAGAACGTGGCGTTCGGATTGCGGCTCAAGCCGCGTCGGGAACGCCCGAACGACACGACGATCCGCAAGCGGGTGATGGATCTTTTGGCGATGGTGCAACTGGAGGGGTTGGCATCCCGCTATCCGGCGCAGTTGTCGGGAGGACAGAGACAGAGGATTGCCTTTGCCCGCGCGTTGGCCCCGGAACCGAAAATGTTGCTGCTGGATGAGCCGTTCGGGGCTTTGGATGCCCGGGTACGTCACGATCTGCGGCAGTGGTTGCGGCAGATGCATGCCCTGGTGCCGGTGACCACGCTGTTCGTCACCCACGATCAGTCCGAGGCCGTGGATGTGGCCGAACGGGTGGTGGTGATGCGTCAGGGCGGGGTGGAACAGATCGGCACCATGGAGGAGTTGCAGGGCAATCCCGCCTCGCCGTTCGTGGCCGATTTCATGGGCGGGGTGAATCTGTTCCAGGGGCGGGTGGAGAACGGTTGGACACGCATCGGGGATGTGGTCGTGGAGGTGGCCCCACCCGGCAAGAGTTGCGTGGAGTCGATGCCGACCGTGGTGTGCGTGCGTTCCCACGAATGGCAGATTCGGCGTGTACCGGATGGTTACCGCGCCTGGAGCACCGTGGTGCGGCATGTGCGACCGCAGGGATCGATCGTGCGACTGGGATTGGAGTCTCTGGAAGGCGCGGGTCGTTTCGAGGTCGAGATGACGCGCGAACAGTACGATCCTTACGGGTTTCAATCCGGAGAGACGGTGTTCGTCCGACCCAAGCGGGTCAAAATTTTCGCCGATCCGCCTCACGACGTGGCTGCGGCGGCTTGACATCGTTACAAGAGGAGACCGGGCATGCACACGCAGTTGTCGCCTGGACAACGTTTCGAGCGGATTCTGTTGGCCACGGAGGGGTCGAATTTCAGTCAAGGCGCGGATCGCGTGTGGCCATGGATCTGGCGACGTTGTGCCATGCGGAGATTCTGGCCATGACCATGGTGACGGACAACGACGAATATGCCGCCCTGGCTCCGGAAACCGACCACTCCTCTCACCATATCGCTTGAGGATCTTCTCCGGCAACGCCGCGTGACGCTCCGGAAATCCTTTGGTCAGGCCGGCCAAAAAATGCTCGATCGTCCGGGTGAACAATCCCAACCGCGTCAAGTTGGCCATGTTTGGAACGAAAATGGGTCGAATCGTGTTGCTGTCGCGAGGTGTCCAGACCCAAAACCGCAATGATCTGGTTCGTTACCGCATCAAAGGTCGCTCCCACGGCCTCCGATCCCACCCCCGTGCCCGGAAATATTCCAGGGTGCGCAGCGATATACCTGTCTCCTCCAATCAGACCAAGGGCGTAATGATGGCGCAAATCAAACCGGAACGACGCCATCAGCGCCTCGTCGGTTCGATCAAACATCTCCTTGAGCACGGACCGTGAGACCAGAAGCGCCGCAGGCGTGTTGGGACGTCCCAAACTGGCAGATACAGAGCAGCAAATGCGCGCTCCGGAATCATTTTCAGCACCTGAGTGCGGAAAACGTGCGGCCAACTCCTCTCTGATTCCTCCCGAGGCCCATCAGGCATCCGGAAGTGCGCTTCATCCAAGTTGATCTGACGGTCCACCAGACGAGACCTATCTGATTATCTCCATGAGTTCACTTGTGATTCATGAGGATGTTCCACCACACTCCCCCTATCCCTGGCACGGGTTGACTTCCAGCAAAGGTGACTTTTTGCGGGAGACTCATTCGTGAATCTTGATAAAATTTTTATTTCACGCTGCCCGCAATTTTTACCATTTTTATACATGGACGGATATATTAATTATCAAGAATGATTGCGTAAACGTAAATGACATGTCAAGAATTTCATCCAATTGCACTATTCAACTTGAAGCGGACAGAAAATGGCATCTACAATCAACGATTTTTCTCTTGGTCGTATCGTGACACTCTCCTTTATTCTAACCATTCTGACTGGAACGCTGCTGCTTTTATTACCCTTCAGCCTTGCGTCTGGGCAGGAACCCGTATCTTTGATTGATGCATTCTTTACCTCCACGTCAGCAGTATGCGTGACCGGTCTGACGGTACGGGATACGGGCACCACCTTTTCCCTGTTTGGCCAGGGGGTGATCCTGGGGTTGATTCAGGTGGGAGGATTGGGTTTTCTCACGCTCTCCACCTTTTTCATCACGAGGTTTCAGTTGCGGAAGAATGGCATCAGTATGCATCACCGTCATCTTCTGGAGATTTCCCATGGTTCTGTGGATGCCATTCATCCCAGTCAATTGTTGAAGGCGATTCTTCTGTTCACCTTTCTGGTGGAACTCTTGGGAGGGGGATTGCTCTTTTTACGTTTTTCCGAAATCAAACCGCTTCCGGAAGCCGTGTGGTTCGCGTTGTTTCATGCCATTTCCGCCTTTTGCAACGCCGGATTCGGTTTGTACGCAGACAGCCTCATGACATTCCGAGGCGATCTGTTGATCAATGGCGCGGTGATGGGACTGATCATTCTGGGAGGCTTGGGCTTTCTGGTGGTGGCGGATGTGGGGGAACGTCTGCGGGCCATGCTGCGCCATCAACGGGGTATGCTGTCGTTGCATTCCAGGCTGGTGCTGCGCACCACGCTGTTTTTGATCCTTGCCGGAGCGATTCCTTTTGTTCTTTTGGAATGGAACGGGGCGGCGATGGGGGAACAACCGGCATCCCTGTTTCTTGAGAGTCTTTTTCTCTCCGTGACCAGTCGAACCGCCGGTTTCAATACGGTGGACACCGCCTTGTTGACCGGTCCGACTCTGTTTCTGGTCATCTTGTTGATGGCGATCGGAGGCTCTCCCGGTTCCACGGCCGGAGGCATGAAAACCACCACCGATCCAATTGCACTATTCAACTTGAAGCGGACAGAAAATGGCATCTACAATCAACG
>NZ_JBZVFG010000006.1:25893-56460 GCF_058402785.1 Candidatus Magnetaquiglobus sp. | reverse complement strand
ATGGCGATCGGAGGCTCTCCCGGTTCCACGGCCGGAGGCATGAAAACCACCACCGCCGCCGTTTGTTATGCCTTGTTGCATTCCAAAGCCCGCAATCGGCCACGGGTGGAGTGTCTGGAACGCACCGTGCCTGAAGAGACCGTCAACAAGGCCATACTGGTGGTCACGGGGTATGTTCTGGCCATCATCATCGGTGTCTTTTTGCTGCAAGTGACAGAGACGGGACATCCTTTCAGCAAAACCGACAGAGATCTGTTCTTGGGCCATCTTTTTGAAGTGGTATCCGCTTTGGGCACCGTTGGTTTATCCACCGGCGTGACCACAACCCTTTCTGCTGGGGGCAAGGTCATCATCAGCTTGCTTATGTTCGTGGGTCGCATCGGACCTCTGCTGGCTGCCAGCGCTCTGATTGGTAAAACATCCAAAATCAACTACACGTTCACAGAAGAAAACGTCAACATTGGCTGAGGCGAGAAAATCATGTCACATTCTTTTCTGGTGGTCGGGCTGGGAACCTTTGGCAGTCGGGTGGCCAAGGCATTGATCGATGAAGGGGCGTATGTATTGGCCGTGGACCGGGATGAAGAACGGGTCAATCTGATCCGGGATAACGCCTCAAAAGCGGTCTGCTGTGATGCCGTCAATGCCGATGCCATGCGGGCGGTAGGCGCGTTCGAGGTGGACACGGCCATCGTGGCGTTGCGCAACCATTTCGATTCCACCGTGCTGGTCACCCACGCCCTGAGGAAACACGGAGTCACCCGTCTGCTGGTTCAGGTGGACAACGAACAAGAGGCCGAGGCGATTCAGACCTTTGGAGCCGTTGAGGTTATTTTTCCTCCACGGGACATGGCCTTGCGCATCGCCAAACGTTTGATTCATCCCGATTTGGCCGAAAGTATTCCCCTGGGACACAATGTGGCCATCATCGACATCTACTGTCCGACCAGTTTTGTAGGACGGACCATCAGCCATCTGGAGTTGCGAACCATCTATGGAGTCAACCTGATCGGCATTCGTCATGCGGCGCAAAACCGACCGACCCAGGACAATCTGACCATCAACCCCGCCCCGGATACCCAACTGCGCAGCGAGGACAATCTGATCCTGTTGGGGACACTGGAACAGCTTTCCAGAGTAAAGGGATTGAATCATGGGCGTGAAGGAAAAATAAAATTCTGAAACACTGAAGAGAAATCCCTTTGCATCAGCCCTGTTTTTGGTACGTGGAAATCGGGGGGCACTATAACCGGTTGAATTTATCGCCATAAGGGCGGAAGTCGGTGAACGCTTAACGAAATCAGGTGCTTACGAAATCAACACTAAAATCATTGGACGCCCGAAATCAGGGGATTACCCGAAATCAGGGGAAAATCAGGGGACACTAGGGAAAATCAGGGGACACTATACCGAAAATCAGGGGACACTATACCGGTTAAATTTATCGCCATAAAGGAAAACGGTATAGTGTTCCCCGATTCCGGATTTACGGATTTATCTGCGGATCGGTTTGCAAGGCGTTGCGACCGCTTTCATCAACCGGTCTTACTTCCAGCCGGCCTCTTTTTCGCATTCGGCCATCTCAGTGGGGTGGGATTTTTCCCACGCGGTGATGGACAAGGTTTCGTTGTCGGACATCTTGTTGTTCATGCAAGTGCAATAAATGGCCACGGTGGCTTGCGACTGGCCTTCGCGGTTGTTGTCACGGATGCATTTCTGCACCCAGGCAACATCGTCCGCGCCGGCCATGACCGTACCGGCTGCAAACATCATTCCAAGACCAATAACACCAGCAAACATTGTGAAACGCTTCATGTTTGACTTCCTCCGTAATTTTTGGTTTTTTTATAATGATTTGTCGGCATCGTCCCGTTTTTCAGGCAGGCGATGATCCTGTCTATTTTAATTGGGAATGAACAGAATGCAATAAAAAATCAGGTCAGATTGCACACTGTCATGCAATGGGGAATCTTGGCTTTCATGGTATGGTCCGTCATCCTCCAGGACGGCATCCGTGTGCCATGGCATTCACCTTATCATAAATTCTGGGACACTTTTGCCGGAAATGGCTTTTTGCGGGGGACTCGGCCCTGGTCATCCTGAATTTTGAGAATGCGCGGATAAGGGGTTGAACATTCGTTGCGGATGGATTATCATCGTCTGATTTTATGTTCCCGAAAAGGATCGGGAACAGGTTTGATCAGGGTCCATTGTCCGGTTTCGGAAACAAAAGGAGGAGTGATCTTCTGTGAGGATTGACGTTTACGACAATAATGTGGATCAGGCCATTCGGGTTCTGAAAAAGAAGATGATCCGGGAAGGCATGTTTCGGGAGATGAAGAAGCGCAAGTTCTTCGAGAAACCTTCCGAGCGCAAACGCCGGAAAAAAGCCGAGGCGGTCCGCCGTCTGCGCAAGAAAATCCGGCGCTCCTCCGTGGCGGGTGGTTCGTCCTAGACCACGCTTCTTTTCGACCGCGAAACGCCCCAGGGGAGTCGCACGGATCGGGAAGCGCAACGTCAATCCCATCTCGATCGTGGCGTTCCCGTCAGGGAATCCACGATCGGAGGGGTGAAGGGCGTTCCTCCGTCAGGCAGGTTGCCGTGGCGTTCCCGTCAGGAAGATCCACGGTCGGAGGGGTGAACGGGGCTATCCCCATCGTGCATGTTTGTGAGAACCTGCATGGGGGGCACTCCACCACGCTCTCGTGGAAGCGGACTCCCCAAGGAATCCGTGGTGCGGGTCCGTGGGGAATCCATCCCCGTTTCGCGCCCCAACGCAAGCGGTCGCCATGAACTTTGTCGCAAGCGAAGATCTCCAGCCCTCGGACTCGGGTTGGAGATCTTCTTTGTTTTGGCGCCTTCTGCTCAACACTCCACGACGTGGAATATTCATGCACCGTGCGCGCGACTAAAATTTCCAATAAGAACAAACCGATCATCCTGGTCGTGGATGACACCCCGGAAAACATCGATGTGTTGAAAGGGGCGCTGATCGATCACTACCAGGTTCGTCCCGCCCCGAACGGCGCCATCGCCCTGCGTGCCGCCCGTGTTCAGCCCTTGCCCGATCTGGTTCTGCTCGACATCATGATGCCCGGCATGGACGGCTACGAGGTGTGTCGTCGTCTCAAGGAAGATCCGGTCACCAGCGCCATTCCCGTCATCTTCGTCACCGCCAAATCCGAGGTCGAGGACGAATTGAACGGGCTCTCCCTGGGCGCGGTCGATTACATCATCAAACCGTTCAGCATCCCCATCGTTCTGGCGCGGGTGACCACCCATCTGGCCTTGCGCAAGGCCCATCGCGAACTGGACGACCGCAACCGTCTCCTCTCCGAGGAGCGCGAGTTGATCGAACAGATCATCGTCAAGATGCGCCGCGCGGATCGCCTCGACGACCGTTATCTGCGTTGTCTGGTCACGCCGGTGGAAACCACGGCGGGGGATCAACTGCTCGCCTCGTTTGCTCCGGATGGTCGTCAACTGGTACTGCTTGGGGATTTCACCGGTCACGGACTCACCGCCGCCATCGGCGGACCGCTGGTGGGGCATCTGTTCATCTCCGGGGTCAAGCGTGGCGAATCGGGGGGGCATCTTCTCAAGGAGATCAACCAGCAACTCAACGCCCGCATGCCCACGGGGATTTTTTTCGGGGCCTGTCTGGCGGAGATCTCCGCGGACCGGCGTCGGGCCTGGCTCTGGAATGCCGCCATGCCGGATGTTCCGCGTCTGCGCGGGGGTGCGGTTCTGGACCGTTTCTCCTCGAACATGCTGGCCCTGGGGATCGTTCCCTGGAGCGAGGATCCCGAGCCGATGATCATCGATCTGGAGCCGGAGGATCGGATCTATTTGTATTCGGACGGCATCATCGAGGCGATCGACGCCAACGAGGTGCAGTTCGGAGGCGAACGGTTGGAGGAGACCTTGAGCCACATCGTGGCCCAGGGAACCCCTTTGGAGCTGTTGATCGACCGTCTGAACGCCCATGCCGGCAAAAGCACCCACGATGACGACATCACCCTGGCCGAGATCCGAGCCGGGTAGCGGGATGGCCGTATCCCCTCGAATCTTATCCATTCGGAGCCGCGCCAAGGAGGATGCATGAACGAAGCCATGATTCGTTGGATCAGCGGGCCGGTGTTGCGGGCCACCACCCGTGCGCCGTTTTGCGTTCACGAATCGGTCCACGTCGGCGGGAGAGGGTTGCTCGGCGAGGTGATCCGCATGCGGGACGACGAGATCACCGTGCAGCTCTTCGAGGATGGCACCGGACTCAAGCCCGGCGACGCGGTGGTGGGTCGGGGTACTCCGTTGTCGGTGCGGCTCGGACCGGGCTTGCTGGGTCACATCTTCGATGGTCTGCTGCGTTCGTTGGGAGGCGAGGGACGGGATTTTCTCGTGCCCGGACGGTTCCAACTTCCGCCGGGACGCTTCTTTTTCACGCCGAGGGTCGAGCCGGGCCGGATCTTGAAGGGTGGAGATGGTTTCGGCGTGGCGCGCGCCCTGCTCGAGGGGAGCGTGGAACAGCTCTGCCTGATCCCGCCGGACAAGGCCGGGGAGGTGATCTCGGTGGCGCCCGCCGGGGAGTATGACGACCTGGCGGGCGTCTGCCAACTGCGTGACGGGCGCGGCGAGGCGATCGAGATCGCCATGAGCCATGCGTGGCCGGTACGCCATCCCCGTCCGGTGGCCAGGCGTTTGCCGGTCGGACCGCCGCTTCTGACCGGACAGAGAATCCTCGACACCCTGTTTCCCGTGGCGCGCGGCGGCAAGGCGATGGTGCCGGGGGGCTTCGGCACCGGCAAGACCGTGCTGTTGGAGACCATCGCCAAGTGGTGCGACGCGGATGTGATCGTCTATCTGGGCTGCGGCGAGCGCGGCAACGAGATGGCGGGCGTTCTGGATGAGTTCCCCAGGCTCGAGGATCCGCGCACCGGTCGTCCGCTCATGGAGCGGATGGTGGTGATCGCCAACACCTCCAACATGCCGGTCGCCGCCCGCGAGGCGAGCGTCTATACGGGCATCACGGTGGCGGAATACTTTCGCGATCAAGGGTTGAAGGTGGCTCTGATGGCCGATTCGACCAGTCGATGGGCCGAGGCGCTGCGCGAGGTGTCGGGCCGGCTCGGGGAGTTGCCCGGCGAAGCCGGTTATCCGGCCTATCTGAGCACCCGGCTGGCCGAGTTCTACGAACGGGCGGCGCGGGTGACCACCTTGTCGGGCAAGAGCGGCTCCCTGACCGTGATGGGGGCGGTGAGTCCCCCTTCCAGCGATTTTTCCGAGCCGGTCACCACCCAGACCAAGCGCTATGTGCGCAACTTCTGGGCGCTGGATCGCAAACGCGCCCAGGCGCGTTTCTATCCGGCCATCGATCCGATCGCCTCCTACTCCGAGGACGCCGAGGCCCTGGCCGCCTGGTGGAGCCACGAGGGGGCGCCGGCCTGGGCCGGGCACCGCCGTCGTTTCCTCACCCTTTTGGAAGAGCAGACCCGTTTGGAACGCATGGCGCGCATCCTGGGCAAGGATGCGCTTCCGCCTGCCCAGCGGTTGACGCTGCTTTGCGCCGAGTTGGTGAATGAAGGGTTCCTGCGCCAGTCGGCCTTCGCTCCCAAGGATCGGTACGCCTCGCCGCGCAGGCAGATCCGCATGATGGGGTTGCTGATCCGTTTCATGGAACGTGCCGAGGCCGCGGTATCCGCCGGGGTCGCGGTGGAGCGGATCGCGGGGTTGTCGGTGACGCGGCGTCTGCAACGCATGGGCGAGGAGATCGGCGAGGAGGAGTTCGAGCGTTTCGACGTCCTGGATGGTCTGCTGGAGGCCGATTTCGCCACCTTGAACGCCGCTTCCGGCGGGGAGGGAGGGGCATGACGCGCCATGTGGGGGATTTGAGTCTCGAGGAGGCGGTGACCCGCATCGAGGGACCGCTGCTCTTCGTGCGGCGCATGGTGGAGGTGGGGCTCAACGATGCCGTGGAGGTGGTCGGCGTCGATGGCCGGGTGCGTCTTGGACGGATCGCCGCGCTGGATGAGTCGTTCATGACCATCGAGACCCTGGAGTCCACCTCCGGGCTCTCCATGGCCGGAACGCGCATCCGGCTGATCGGCGAGCCGATCACCTTCTCCCTGGGACCGGGAATTCTGGGTCGGGTGTTCGACGGGGTGGGACGGGTGGCCGATGGCGGTCCGCCGGTGGCGGAGTTGGTCAAGGCACCCATCGACGGGGCGATCATCAATCCCTTGCGTCGCGCCAAACCCGAGGATTTCATCGAAACCGGCATCTCGGCCATCGACACCCTCGACAGTCTGGTGCGCGGTCAGAAACTGCCGATCTTCTCCGCAGGCGGTTTGCCGCACAACCGGTTGGCCGTCGAGATCGCCCTGCATGCCCGCTTGCGCGCCACCATCCGGGATGGAGAGCGCGCCGCGGAGCGTGAAGGCTCCGACGATTCGGGCGCGGTTGGCGAAACAGCCCCGTTCGCCATCGTGTTCGCCGGGATCGGCGTGCCGTTCGATCAGGCCGAGGCGTTCCGGCTGGCCCTCGAGGAGGGGGGCGCCCTCGGTCATACCGCGTTGTTCTTGAACCTGGCCTCGGATTCGAGCGCCCAGCGGTTGCTCACCCCCCGTTTCGCCCTGACCGCCGCCGAATATCTGGCCTATCACGAGGGTCGGCATGTCCTGGTGATCATCACCGACATGACCAACTACTGCGAGGCGTTGCGCGAGGTGTCGGCCAGTCACGGCGAGATCCCGAGTCGCAAGGGGTATCCGGGTTACATGTATTCCGATCTGGCCACCCTCTACGAGCGCGCCGGTCGTATCCACGGGCGTCCGGGTTCGGTGACGCAGATCCCGATTCTGACCATGCCTGCCGACGACATCACCCATCCGATCCCGGATCTCACCGGCTATATCACCGAGGGGCAGATCACTCTCGATCGCAAGCTCGACCGCGCCGGCATCCATCCGCCCATCGGGGTGTTGCCGAGTCTCTCCCGTCTCATGAAGGATGGCATCGGCGAGGGATTCACCCATGCCGATCATCCGGCGCTGGCCAATCAGCTTTATGCCGCCTATGCCCGCGCCATGGGGGCGCGGTTGCTGGCCAGCGTGGTAGGCGCCGAGGGATTGACCACCACGGATCGGCTTTTTCTGGAGTTCGGGCAGGGGTTCGAGCGCCGTTTCATCGCCCAACCCGAGGGGGCGCGCACGTTGGAGGAGAGCATGGCCATCGGCTGGGCGTTGTTGAAGATCCTGCCGCTCACGGAGCTGACCCGTTTGTCCGACGAACAGATTCAACGCTACCTGCGTTCGGAATCCTGACCCGATGGAGATCACCCCCACCCGCGGCGCATTGCTGGAGAGTCGCGACGACCGGCAGGTGATGCGCGAGGGGTATCGTTTTCTCGACGAAAAACGGCTGCTGCTCGCCTCCGAGATCATGCGTCAGTTCACCGATTATCGCCGTCTGCACGCCGAACATCGGGAATGTCATCGCCGGGCGGTCGCCGCGTTGGCCGACGCGGTGACCCTGCATGGCCTGCACGGATTGCAGCTGGTGTCGGTCCGGGCGCGGGAGGCGACGCGCATCGAGCGGCATGAACGGATGTTTTTCGGCGTGCCGTTGGTGGATGAGGTGCGGTTGGTGGCGGGAAGCGGAGGGGTGGGCGGTGGTGACGCGGCAGCCGTGACGGCAGGGGTGCGGCGCTGCGCGGAGCTGTTTGTGGAGCTGCTGCGCGCCTCGGCGGTGTTGGCCGGAGTGACGGGCAATCTGCACCGGTTGCTGGCCGAGTACCGTCGCACCGAACGGCGTGCCCGAGCTTTGGAGGATGTCATTCTGCCGGAGCTGGACGAGGCGATCCACGAGATGGAGATCCGACTGGAGGAGCTGGATCAGGAGGAGGCGATTCGCGTGCGTCTGGGTGGAAGATGAGTGTCCGATGCGACGCTGCCGATGGCCAGGGGGGCTGGTTCGGCCTGCCCGTGGTCATTTCAACCTTCAAAGGAACCTGCTCCGGCCATGGCAAGCGGCGTTGTTGGTCATCGTTAACTGGTGGTCAAAGAGTCCACGAGCCGGGCATCCGGGATGAACGGCTGGGTGTTTTTCAAGAAACGAATCACACCTTGAACCTGTTTTTCAGAGACCATGGGCGCTTGAATTCGGCGCAACTCCTGACCAGGGGCGATAAACAGACCATCTCCCTGG
Source organism: Candidatus Magnetaquiglobus sp. (assembly GCF_058402785.1). NCBI lineage: Bacteria > Pseudomonadati > Pseudomonadota > Magnetococcia > Magnetococcales > Candidatus Magnetaquicoccaceae > Candidatus Magnetaquiglobus > Candidatus Magnetaquiglobus sp. Next base: position 48,258 of record NZ_JBZVFG010000006.1, on the reverse strand, counting down.
CCGAGCAGATTTTCTGCGCCACCCACATCCAGGATGATACGGGAATCCATTTTTGAGGTAACCTTGAATGCCAGGCGAGCCGGAATGTTGGATTTGATCAATCCGGTCATCACGTCACGGGTTGGTCGCTGGGTCGCCAGAACGAGGTGGATCCCGGCTGCCCGCCCCATCTGGGCCAGGCGCACCAGGGGTTCTTCCACGGACTTTCCGCTTTGCAGCATCAAATCCGCCAATTCGTCGATCACGACCAACAGCAAGGGAGGCGGTGCCGGGATCCCTTCCTTCTCTGGATTTCGTAACGGATCACGATAGAGATCCTGCCATCCTTGCAGGTTGCGCACGCCGATTCCATTCATGGCCTGGTAACGTGCTTCCATCTCTCCAGTCAACCAATGCAGACTGTTGCGGGCCTGGCGTACTTCGGTGACGATCGGACCCAACATGTGTGGGGCTCCCTCGTACAGGGAGAACTCATTTCGTTTCGGGTCGATCAGCAAAATCCGCGCCTCGGTCAAGCGGGCGCGCAGCATCACGCCACACAAAATGCCATGCAGCATGACCGATTTTCCGGAACGGGTGGTTCCAGCAATCAAAAGATGCGGAAGGAGTTCCAGATTTTCCAAAATGGGTTCACCCAGAGTATCCACCCCCAAGGGAATCAGCAGAGGTTCTGGTTTTTCGCGGGCGTGTCGGGATGCCAGAATGCGTCGGAGGGGAATGGTGGATCGTTTCGGCTTGGGAATTTCGATGCCGATCACGCCATGGTGAAACAAGGGATCGATACGGAGTCCAGGACAGGTGAGAGCCAGGGAGAGTTCAGGCTCCAGAGTGGTCACGCGGCTCAACCGGACCCCTGGTGCCGGAGACCATTTGAAGGTCATGAGAATCGGGCCGGAATCAACACCCACCAGATGACCGCGCACATGGAAATCGTTGAGCGTGCGTGTGATCGAATCTGTCAATTGCATGATCTGACTGGGATCGTCATCTGGTTCAGGGGTGTCGTCGGGTGGCAACAAGGAGAGGGGTGGATGGGGTGGAGGTGCTGTGTCGTCCGAGTCGTGAACGGCGATGTTGAAATGGCTGACCAGTGCCTGCAGACCTTCGGAGAATCCTTGTCCTATCGCGTTGAGACGCCATGAATTCTCTTTGCGGTAGATCTTCAAGAAGAGCATGGCGCGCTCCCCATGGGTGAACAGATTGCCGGGCAGGGTTAATTGCCCTGTGATCGAATCTCCCTGAATCAGAAAAATATCAATGCTGGCGATGTTTGAGAAGTTTTTCGGAGCTTCTACGCTGGCGGCGAACACGAGAGAGGCGATGGAGTCGGGAAGGGCGGAGAGGTCGATCTCGAAACCATCCTGACTTGCCGTTGGGACGGCGAGGGCGATGCCACCACAGGGGGAGATGGGTTGGTTGAAAAAGATCATGTAGCGATCATCGTTGACCCGGTCTTGTTTGTCCGTGCCGAGACAGAGACAATCCACGGAGAGATTCGTGGCTTCGAAGCGCATGCCGATCACGAAAGGCAAGTTCGGATCCACCAATTGAGTGAGCTGGAGGCGTTGCCCGCTTTGCAGAATCATGTTGGGACTCGTGGATGTTGAGAAGATATTGCCATGAAAATGGAGAGATCTTGTTTTTTGGTTCGATGTGATCTTTTCTGGTTTCGATGATTGCGACTTCTTGAGGACCATGCTATCGCGTAAAAGCGTTCTGGGCAATTTTTTCTGTTGTTTTTTCGAGCGATTCGGGATGGGGGGAGAGGGGGTGCGACCGGGAGTGGTCATCCGGAAAGGGGAAAAGGGGTGGGGATGGGGCGCGTGTTCGCCGTGGACTGCCCAGGGGAGCCCCACGACAAACGCCGCGCGGGGCTCCCTTGGAGTGATTTGAACGTGGAATCCGGATGGCTCAGGCCGCGCCACCCTTGCCGGGGGTGATCGCCGCCGCGGCCATGGCCACGTTGCGGCTGCGCTCCATGGACTGCTGGGCCAGGTAATCGTCGCCGTAACGCTTGATGTTGCCGTTTTCGTCGTCATACTGCCGAAAATGGCGCTCCTCGTCCATCACCAGCGATTCGAACAGCTTGCGGCTGATCGAATCGGCTCCGCACTGCATCGATGCCGTGTTGTAATCCTCGACGCTCTCCTCTTCCATCCGACGGGCCTTGTCGAGCATTTGTTTGACATCCTGGACGGTCTCCACCCCTTTCGAGGGCTTCATCACCACATCGCCTTTGAGAAACAGGATCCGTTCCGCCAGTCGCTCGATGTGCATCATCTCCTCGATGGCGGTGCGGCGGAAGAGTCCGGCCAGAAGATCCAGCCCCTGATCGTCGCAGTGGAAATGGAAGTACATGTATTGATGCACTGCGGAGAGTTCATCCGCGACCGCCGTGTTGAGCAGTTCGACGCTTTTTTTGTACATGGGGGTTGTCTCCGATCTGACTGATGGTGGATGATCTCATGGTGGCAATGCGCATGAGACTCATGATTGTTCAGTTGTATAAGGTATCTCTGAACAGGCAAAACGCGCAAGGTGAAAGTGGCCAACGCCCAATGGATCGTGGTAGATTGTTCGACCCATGGGATGGGACTTGGCAACGGGTGAGGTTTGGACTTTTGCAGTCAAGAGGGAGAATCGCATGGAAAAAAGAGCGTATGGGCGTCGTCAGGTTCTCCAGGGCGCGGCCTTGGGACTGGCCGGCATGTTGCTGGCGCCTCGGGCGTTCGCCGAGGCGAAAAAGGGGGAGTTGACCCTGCTTACCTGGCCGGATTACATCGATCCGGAGGTGATCGCGGCCTTCGAGAAGAAACAGGGCGTGACGGTGCGACAGATTTTCTTCGAGAGCGATCAGGAGCGCGATCAACAGATCGTGCGCAAGGGGAGCGACGCTTTCGATGTCATCGTGGTCAATCGGGTGCATCTCCCGTTCTACGCCAAGCAGGGGTGGCTGACGCCGATTGACAAGGGAGGGCTCAAACAGTTCGCCCACCTGGATCCACGCTGGGTGCCCGAGGTGGATCCTTCCGGCAAACTGCCGGGCATTCCCTATTTTTGGGGAAACATCGGCCTGGCCTATCGCGACGACAAGGTGACGAACAAACCGGAGAGCTGGATGGATTTCTTCCGTCCCGCCGAAGCGCTGCGCGGGCGCATCCAGGCCATGGAGTCGGATCGGGAACTGGTCGGCATGGCGTTGAAGGCGTTGGGATTTTCGGTCAACAGCGAGGAGAACGTCGAGTTGCTGGCCGCCGAGGCGCTGCTCAAGGAGCAGCAACCCCATGTGATGAGCTACCGCTACACCGATCTGACCGCCGAGGCCCCGCTGGTCAAGGGCGAGGCGTGGATGGCCATGGTTTTCAATGGCGACGCCTTGAAACTCAGCGAGTTCCAACCCGCGATCCGTTATCTCCACCCGCGCGAGGGGAGCGTGTTGTGGATCGATGATCTGGTGATCGGCGGCGGGAGCAAACGGCGTGATCTGGCCCTGGCCTTCCTCGACCATCTGTCCGAACCGGGCATGGCCGCGCGCAACGCGGAGTCGCTGCACTTCGCCACGCCCAACAGGACGGCCATGCAACAGGTCTCCAAGGCCTATCTGAACGATCCGATCATCTTTCCGCCCGAGGAGGTGTGGGGGATCTCCGAGACCATTCGTCCGTTGGCGCCACGCATGCAGCGGCGGGTCAACGACATCGTGTCGCGGTTGTTTCAGCCATGATCCATCCGTCCGGGGATCGGGAGCCCGCGGTCGTCGGGGGCGAGCGTGCCGACGTGCGCCGGAATCTGCAATTGCGTCTGGCGCTGCTGGTCTTGCCGCTGCTGATGATCTCCCTGGCGACCCTGGGCTATCTGGCTTTCGACGAGTTGCGCGACTCCCGTTTGGAGGGGGCGCGCGTCGAATTGAAGAACGCGCTCGATCACGCCAGAAACGCCATTTTGTACCGCATGGAGGCGCTGCACTCCCATCTGGAGGTGTTCACCCGTTCCGAAATTCTGGAAAAGTATCTCGATATCGAAGACGAGCAGGAGCGTTACACCCTGTTGCAGCCCTCCTTGATTCGTCTTTTTTCCGGTTACCAGCGGGCGATCGGGGCGTATTTCGAAGTGCGATTGCTGCTTCCGGATGGCTATGAGGACACCCGCGTCACCTCGTTCGAGTTGCCGAACCTCTCCGAGATGGAGGGGGACTCCCCCTTTTTTCAGGCGTTGACCCGCCATCCGCACGCCCCCCATCACCGCATGGTCATCCATCCGGACAACGGAGAGTGGGTGGTGATGGCCGGCAAGGCGCTCCTGACCCTGCGCAAGGCGGGATTGCGCCTCACCGAGAGCGGATCCCCGCGCGGCTATCTGGCGGTGAGCATGCGGGCATCCTTTCTCGCCGATCTGGCGGAACGGCGGCACATCGGTCGGGATGGCGGGTATTTGATCGCCGATGGTGCGGGACGGATCCATTTCGCCTACCGCAAGGAGTTGGTGAACGAGCCTCTGCCGGAGTTCACGCGCGGTCAGGCGCACGGGGATCGTTCACGGCTCGAGCCTCGCGAGGTGATGTTGCGCGGCGAGAGGGTCCTGGCGTTGGGGATGGCGGTGGAGCCGGATCTTGTGGTCGTGGCGGTGGAACCCCTGGAGGAGATCTATCGCGACACCGACGCGTTGTTGCTCACCACGCTTCTGGTCGGGATGGGTGCCACGCTGGTGATGGGGCTGGCGATTCTCTATTTTCTCCAGCGTCTGGTCGTGCGACCACTGCGCAAGCTGCGCCAGGTGAGCGGACGCATCGGCGGCGGGGATCTGGCGACACCGGTTCCGGTTCTGGGCCAGGACGAGATCGGTCAGGTGGCAGCAGCCATGGAGAAGATGCGTTTCAAGCTCTCCGGGCTTTACGACGATCTGGCCGGCGCCCGTGATCAGGCCGAGAGCGCCAACCGCGCCAAAAGCGCCTTTCTGGCCAACATGAGCCATGAACTGCGCACGCCGATGAACGCCATCCTGGGCATGAGTCAGCTTCTCATGAACGGGGAACTTGCCCCGCGCCAGAGGGAGATGTTGGGCAAGATTTACGGCGCGGCCCGTTCCTTGACGCGCATGATCACGGATTTGTTGGATTTCTCCCGCATCGAGTCCGATCGGCTGGAGTTGGCGGGGGTGGCGTTTCGACTCGAGGATGTGTGGTGTGGCGTGGGACGCCCCTGCGAGGCGCGTGCCCTGGAAAAGGGGGTGACCTTGAGTTACCGGCAGGTCGGGGAGCTTCCCGATCGTCTGGTGGGGGATTGTCGCCGCTTGCGGCAGGTGTTGTTCAATCTGGTGGACAATGCCGTGAAGTTCACCGACCGGGGTTGGGTGCGGGTCGAGGTCTCCGAGGTCGAACGAACCAGCGAGGAGGTGGTGGTACGCTTCGAGGTGGCCGACAGCGGTATCGGCATGCCGATCGAGGGACGCGGGCCGCTTTTCGAGCGGTTCACCCAGGGGGATGGTTCCGCCGCGCGTCGGCATGGGGGCACAGGTCTGGGGTTGGCGTTGAGTCAGGCGTTGGTGAACCGCATGGGTGGGACGATCGGGGTGGAGAGCACTCCGGGCGAAGGGAGCCGATTCTGGTTCACGGTCCGGTTGAGACGCTCCACAGGCACCGAATCGCCGCCGCCGGAAGAAAGGACGGGTGGAGAGGAGGCCCCAGCGGTTCTGGCAGTTCCAGCGGAGCCTGTTCCCGGCGATGAACCTGCGGTGCGGCAGGCCCCATCCGCCACGGGGCTGGATATGGCCCTGGCCCGTTCCCTGGTCAAGCCGTTGCGGGATCGACAACCTAAATTGTGTCTTGAGATCCTGGAACGTCTGGAGGCCTCCAATCCGGGAGATGAGACGGTGGGCGATATGATCCGACTGGTGAAACGTTATCGTTTGAAGGAGGCGGAACACCGGTTGGAAACATGGCTTGACGGTGTGGAGCGGGCATGATATCGATCTAGAAAATCTCGCAAGAGCGATTGACCGGTGTTTATTTTCGTTAGAAGATGTTGGACGTGATTCTCCCCGTTTCCGAGGAGCGCGTCGGGGTTGAGTGTCGTTGGAAATCCATCATCATCCACGGGGAGAGTCAGCATGAAGATCGGGCAACGGGTATTCAAGGACGGCATGATCCATGCCGGGGCATTGCGGGAGTTGGCCGGGATCGATCCCGATCTGGTGCTGGTGTTCGGCGCGGCGGAATCCTTTGCCCGAGGTGACTTGCATGCCGGGTTGCGGGCGTCGTTTCCGACCGCCCGACTGGCGGGTTGCTCCACGGCGGGGGAGATCGCCGGCGAAGAGGTACACGATGGCGCGCTGGTGGTGACCGCGATCCGCTTCGAGGCCACGACGTTGCGACTGGTGAGCGAACGGGTCGCGGCGATGGAGGAGTCGGAGACCGCCGGCGGTCGGATCGGAGAGCGGTTGAACGGTCCGGATCTGCGCGCGATCCTGTTGTTTTCCAAGGGACTCGGCGTGAACGGCAGTGCGATCATCGGCGGGATCACCTCCCGCATCGACGCTTCGGTGGCGGTCACCGGGGGGCTGGCCGGGGATGGCGGGGCGTTTCAACGTACCTGGGTGCTCGACGACGACGGCGTACGCGATGATGGGGTGGTCGGCATCGGTCTGTATGGCGACGCGGTGCGGGTGGGGTATGGGTCCTATGGCGGCTGGGAGCCGTTCGGACCGGCGCGACGGGTGACCCGTTGCGCGGGCAATGTGCTTTTCGAACTCGACGGCGAGCCGGCGCTCAACGTCTACAAACGCTATCTGGGCGATTATGCCAAGGATCTGCCCGCCTCGGGACTGCTCTTTCCTTTCGAGATGCTTGGCGAGGATCATGGCCGCCTGGGTCTGATCCGCACCATCCTCGGCATCGACGAGCAGGCCGGAAGCCTGGTGCTGGCGGGCGACATCGATCCGCACGGCTATCTGCGTCTGATGCACGCCTCCACCGATGCCCTGGTGAACGGCGCCGAGACCGCCGCCGAGACCACCCGCGACATGGTGCGCGACTGCGGGGCCGGTTTGGCGGTGCTGGTGAGCTGCGTGGGTCGCAAGCTGGTGATGGGCGATCATGTGGACGAGGAGGTGGAGGTGGTGGCCCAGGCCCTGGCCGAGGGGACCGTGACCACCGGATTCTACTCCTATGGCGAGATCAGCCCGTTTTCGACCACCACGGAGTGCAAGCTGCACAACCAGACCATGACGATCACCTTTGTCGCCGAGGACGCGCATTAAGATCATGAACCGGTTATTGGCACGGCAGATCAAGCGGGTTTGTGGTCTGAACGAGGCGGAGTTTTCCGAGTCGCTGGCGGAGTTGCGCCGTCTGATGGAGCGGGAGGAGGGCCATCCGGGGGCGCTGCGGCTGGCGGCGGGACTCGAGGAGTTGATGAACCGGGTCGGTTCGAGCTACGAGCAGAACGAGCGCGATCTCGAGTTGCGCGATCGCAGCCTGCGGTTGAGTTCCGAGGAGTTGACCCGCACCAACGACCAGTTGCGCGCCGCCGCCGATCGGCAACGGGTGGTGATCGAATCGTTGCGCGCCACGGCCAACCAACTGCTCTCCCTGACCGATCACGAGGAGATCGGCAAGGACGATGCCGGACTCGAGCAACTCACCCAGCTCATGAGTTCGCTGGTGGAGGATTATCTCAAGGCCCAGGCCAGTCTCAACGAGGTCAACGCCCAGTTGGTGCGCCAGAAGTTCGCCCTCGATGAACACGCCATCGTCAGCATCACCGACACCGCCGGACGGATCCTCTACGCCAACGACAAGTTCTGCTCGATCAGCGGTTTCGAGCGCGAGGAGTTGTTGGGCGCGGATCACCGCATCGTCAACTCCGGCCATCATTCCAAGGAGTTCTTTCGCGAGTTCTGGCGTACCATCGCCTCGGGTGGGGTGTGGAATGGCGAGATCTGCAACCGCTCCAAGGATGGCCATCTCTACTGGGTGGCGGCCACGGTGGTGCCGTTTCTGGATGAGCGCGGCAAGCCGGTGCAATACATCGCCATCCGCACCGACATCACGCCGCAAAAAGCCCTGGAAGAGCAGTTGCGTTCCAGCCGGAAGTTCCTGGAGAGCCTGACCGAATCCATGGGCGAGGGGGTGTACGCGCTGGATGACGCAGGGCTCTGCACCTTCTTCAACCACGAGGCGGAACGGCTGTTGGGCTGGAGCCGCGACGAGATGCTGGGACGCCATTTCCACGGCACGGTCCATTACCAGGATGGCGTTGGCGAGGCGCTGCCGGCCACCCTGTGTCCGGTGTGGTTGCGAAATCGCGCCGGCGAGAGCTACCGCTCCGAGGAGGACCATTTCACCCACCGCTCCGGACGGATCTTTCCGATTTCGATCGTCGCCGTCCCCTTGAAGGAGGAGGGGCGGATCATCGGTTCGGTGGCGGTGTTCCAGGATATCACCGCGCGCAAGGCGGTGGAGGAGCAGCTCAAGTCGGCGATGCGCACCGCCGAGGCGGCCAGTCGCGCCAAGAGCGATTTTCTGGCCAACATGAGCCACGAAATCCGCACGCCGATGAACGCCATCATCGGCATGAGCCATCTGGCCCTGAGCACGGAACTCAATCCCCGTCAGAAGGATTACGTCGCCAAGATCCATGCCTCGGCCAAGGCGCTGTTGCGGATCCTGAACGACATTCTCGATTTTTCCAAGATCGAGGCCGGACGCCTGGAGCTGGAGGACGTGATCTTCCGCATGGACGAGGTGTTGGAGACCGTCACCACCCTGATTGCGCCCAAGGCCCACGAAAAGGGGTTGGAGCTGCTCTGTTCCCGAGGCATCGGGGTGCCGCAGCAGGTGCGTGGCGATCCGCTGCGTTTGCAGCAGGTGTTGCTGAATCTGCTCGGCAATGCCATGAAATTCACCACGCGCGGCGAGGTGGAGTTGCGCGTCGAGGTGGCGTCGCGGCTGGGTGCCAAGGTGGAGTTGCGTTTTCTGGTGCGCGATACCGGCATCGGCATCCGTCCGGAGCAGGTGGAGCATCTGTTCGAATCCTTCACCCAGGCCGACAGTTCCACCACCCGGCAGTTCGGGGGCACCGGTTTGGGGTTGGCGATCAGCCGCCGGCTGGTGGAGCTGATGGGAGGCGGCATCACCGCCCGTGGCCAGCCGAACGTGGGCAGCGAATTCATCTTCACCGTGGTGATGGGGGTGATGGAGGAGGATCGCGGCATCTTCCAGCCGCAACCGGAGCTGCGCGGCTTGAGGGTCGGACTGGCGATGGACAATCCGCGTGGTCGGGAGATCCTGTTGGAGCTGTTGCACTCCCTCACCTTTCGTATTGGTCTGGAACGGGAGGGGACCGTCCATTCGGTGGGGGTCGAGTGGCTGGAGAAGCCGGACCTGTTGGTGATCGACGCCCATTACGCCCATCAGGACGGTCTGGACTGGTTGCGGCGCGTGCGAGAACGTCCGGGATACGGACGGTTGCCGGCGGTGGTGCTCTGTCCGCAACCGGAGATGGTCAACATGCAGGAGTGGTGCGGCGGCATCCCGGAGACCCGTCCCCTGCCCAAGCCGGTGACCGCCTCCCAGTTGTTCGACGCGGTGGCCGAGCTGTTCGGCGCGGCTCCGACCCGACAGATGCGCCATTTGATTCAGGATGGGGCCGCCCTGGTGGGTTTTCGCGAGCTTTCCGGCAAGCGGGTGCTCTTGACCGAGGACAACGTGGTCAACCAGCAGGTGGCGGTGGACTTGTTGGAGATGGTCGGCATCGTCGTCGAGGTGGCCGGCAACGGCGCGGATGCGGTGGAGATGCTGCGTCGCAACCGCTACGATGTGGTGTTGATGGACGTGCAGATGCCGGTGATGGATGGCTACGAGGCGACGCGGCGGATTCGCGGAGAGCTCAAGCTCGATCTGCCGGTGATCGCCATGACCGCCAACGCCATGGTCGGGGATCGGGAACGGAGTCTGCAATCGGGCATGAACGACCATGTGGCCAAGCCCATCGATCCGCAGCATCTCTACCGTACCCTGCATCGCTGGCTGGTCAAGGGGACGCCCCTCCAGGAGAACACGGGACGCGATGCGGAGAAGACCGCGCCCGACGAAGAGATCCACCCCATGCCGCCGGACGTGCCGGGCATCGACATGAACGTGGCCCTGCAACGGTGCGCCGGGAGTCGGGCCCTGTTGTGGCGGTTGTTGCGTCGTTTCTCGGTGGATCAGAACGGCGCCATCGACCGGTTGCGCGAGGTATGGGATCGGGGCGAGAGCGGCGAGGCGGTGCGACTGGCCCACACCCTCAAGGGGTTGGCGGGCAGCCTGGGGGCCGAGGAGTTGCGGGTGGTCGCGCAGAATCTCGAACATGGTCTGGCGGGCACGCCCGAGGCGGCTCCGGAGTTGCTGTCCGCGGTGGAGACGATTCTGCAACCCCTGCTGGTGGCGCTGACGGCCCTGCCCGATCCGGGTGGCCGGGCCGGAGTCAAACCGGTTCCTCCGCGCAGCGTGACCAGCACGGAGGCGTTGTCCGAACTGCTCAGGCCATTGCGGGAACCGATCCGGACCCGTCAGCCGAAGTCGTGTCAGACCCGGCTCGAACAGCTCGAAAGCCTGGATCTCCCGCCAGCCATGCGTTCCCGGGTGAGCGAGTTGGTGAAGATGATTCGCAAATATCGTTTCCGGGAGGCGGAGCAGGCGCTCGAGGCGCTGTTGAACGCATCGTCCCCTGTCGCGCCGTGATCGTGAACCGATCGGAGCGTTTGTTCGTTTGAAATGGAGAGTGGCATGTCGGATGATAGCCTGTCGCGGATTTTCGTGGTGGACGACACGGAGACCAACATCGATATCCTGTTGGAGACCCTCGGGGACAGCTACGAGGTGAGCGTGGCCCTGGATGGTCCCACCGCCCTGGAGGATATTCCGGAGCGCGAGCCGGATCTGATCCTGTTGGATGTGATGATGCCGGGGATGGATGGTTATGAGGTGTGCCGTCGTTTGAAACAGGATCCGCGCACCCGGAAAATCCCGTTGATCTTCGTCACCGCCAAGCAGGAGACCGAGGACGAGACCTATGGCCTGGAGTTGGGGGCGGTGGACTACATCACCAAGCCGTTCAGTCCGGCGGTGGTGCTGGCGCGGGTGCGCACCCATCTGCAACTGGCCAAGGCCCGGCAGGAGTTGGCCCAGGCCAACGAGGTGCTCGAGGAGCGGGTCCGGCGGCGCACCGAGGAGTTGAACACCAAGAACCTGGAACTCGAGGAGACCCGCCTGGAGATCATCCGGCGTCTGGGTCGGGCGGCGGAATACAAAGACAACGAAACCGGCCTGCACGTCATCCGCATGAGCCACTATTCGCGGTTGTTGGCCCTGGCCGCCGGCATGGACGAAAAGTGGGCCGAGACCCTGTTTCAGGCCGCGCCGATGCACGACATCGGCAAGATCGGCATCCCCGACTTGATCTTGTTGAAACCGGGCCGGTTGAACAACGAGGAGTGGCAGGTCATGCGCAGCCACCCGGACATCGGCGCCGGGATCATCGGCAGGCAATCCTCGCCGTTGCTGGAGACCGCGCGGGTCGTGGCCCAGACCCACCACGAGAAATGGGATGGTTCGGGTTATCCGCGCGGTCTGTCCGGCGAGGGGATCCCGATCGAAGGGCGGATCGTCGCCATCGCGGATGTTTTCGATGCCTTGACCACCAAACGTCCCTACAAGGATGCCTGGCCGATCGCCAAGGCGGTGGAGTTGTTGGTGGAAGGGGCGGGCAGTCACTTCGATCCGCGTCTGGTCCCGTTGTTCGTGGAGATCCTGCCCAAGGTGCTCGAGGTGCGCGAAAGCTGGAAGGAGCAAGAGGAGGAAGACGGTGGGGTCGAGCTGCGCTAGACCAACCCGTCTCGTGGCGTTCGGTCTGCTGCTCGGCTGGTTGGCGGGCGTCACCGGATCCCTTGCCGGGGAGCCGCGCCACGAACCGGTGTTGCCGGTTCCCACCTGCACGGCCATGGATGGCGAGAAGGTGCAGTTGGGAAAACGGCTCTATCACGACGTGCGTCTGTCGGCGAACAACTCGATGAGCTGCGCCACCTGCCATCCCCTCGACGGCTGGGGCATGGACGGAATTCCCCGGTCCACCCGCGCCGATGGCGACACCAACACCTTGAACACCCCCACGGTCTTCAACGCGTTGTTCAACATCGGGCAGTTCTGGAACGGTCGCGTCATCTCCCTGGAGGAGCAGATCGAGGAGACGGTGCGGGTGGAGATGGGCTCCAACTGGAACGACGTGCTGCGCAAGGTGGCCCAGGACGACGCCTATCGTCAATCCTTCGCGCGGGTCTATCGGGGTGGCGTGCAGGCGGTGAACATCCGGGATGCCATCGCCGAATTCGAACGCTCCCTGATCACCCCGAACAGCCGTTTCGACCGCTATCTGCGCGGGGACGACCAGGCGATCACCCCACGGGAGAAACAAGGCTACGAACTGTTCAAGAAACTGGGTTGCGTCTCCTGCCATCAGGGGGTGAATCTGGGTGGAAACCTGTATCATCGCACCGGTGTTTTCAACAGCCTGGAAAGCGGGGAGCATCCTGCCGGCACCAAGGCGCCGGATCGCATGGCGGTGACCGGTAACCCCGATGACGCGCGGGTCTACAAGGTTCCCTCGCTGCGCAACGTCACCCGCACCGCCCCCTATTTTCATCACGGCGATGTCGAAACCCTGGAGGATGCGGTGATGCTCATGGCGCGCGGACAACTGGGACGCGGCATCTCGGTGCATGAGCGCGATCTGCTGGTCGGATTTCTGGGCACCCTCGAGGGGATCCTGTACGGAGAGTGTCGATGAAACGGGTCGAGTGGGCGCGATGGTCGGCGGCGCTGCTCGTGGCCGTGGTTTTCGGGTGGGTCGGCACGCTCACCCAGGTGGAGCGTCGTCCCTATCAGCGTCAGGAGGAGCTGGTGTCGCGCATGCTCAACTCCGAAACCGGGATCAACCAGAAGCTGGTCATGGCCCGCTCGGGCATGCTCGAACACTACGACGACACGGTGATCTATCACCGCGAGGTCGTCTGGGCCCTGGAGCGGGCCAAGGAGATGCTTCCGGTGCTCGAAGGGGATGGAGGGGAGTATCTGACCGCCTGGCGGAAACTGGAGCAGGATCTGAAAAGGAAACTCGAGTGGATCGAGGGGTTCAAGTCCGGCAATGCCTTGCTGCGCAACTCCCTGAGCCATCTGCCGGTGGTGGCCATGGAACGTACCGGTTCCCTGCCGGGACAGTCCGATCGGGCGCGTCACCACACCAAGACCGAGGCCATGCTGCACCTGATGCAGGACATGCTGCTCTATTCGGGCCGACATGCCGGCGAGGAGGTGTTGCACCAGATCGAAGCCCATCTGGGGGATCTGTCCGATCTCTCCGATTTTGCCGAACTGGTGGATCATGTTCGCCTGATTCTCGCGTGGAAGCCGCGCACCGATCAACTGCTGGAGAAAATCCTCAACCTGCCGATCGCCGACGGGTGGCGGCAGTTGGATCGGATTTCGGCCCGTCATCTCCAGAAACGTCAGGAGATCGCCCGCAACTATCAGTTTGTGCTGTTCGGGGCCTCGATCCTGCTGTTGGGGGTGTTGTTGCGGGTGTTGTGGAGCCTCAAGATCGCCACCACCCGACAGCGCCGCCTGCAACAGGCGGTGGACGCTTCGGGCGATGCGATTCTCACCAGCGATCCGTTCGGCGTCATCCAGTTCGTGAATCCCGGTTTTTCGGCCTCCACCGGCTGGCGCGCCACCGAGGTGGTCGGCAAGACCTTGTTCGAGATCGAGGGGTATCTGACCGAGCAGGAGTCGCGCGAGTCGTTGCGGGTGGCCATCGGGTTCGGACAGCCGTGGCGTGGCTTGTTGCCGGTGCGGACCAGGCCGGGGGATGCGGGGGAAGGATCCAGGATCTGCTGGCAGCAGTTCGGGTTGATGCCGATTCTCTCCAAGCGCGGACGCCTGGAGGGGTTCGTGATGCTCGCCCACGACATCACCGGTCTCAAGCAGACCGAAGAGCAGTTGCTGCGCGCCAAGGAGCAGGCCGAGAACGCGGATCGCGTCAAGGGGGTGGTCAACGAGATCCTGGAGATCTCCCTGCTTCCCGAGACGCTGCCCGTGGTGCTGCATCGCGCCTTGCAACGGATTTTGACCATTCCGTGGTTGCCGGTGGAGTCCAGGGGCTCGGTTTTTTTGAAGGATCTCACTGCGGACCGGTTGTTGATGACCACCCAGGTGGGCATGCACCCGGAGTTGCGGGTTCGCTGCGCGCGGGTGCCGATCGGCACCTGTCTGTGCGGACGGGCGGCCCTGGAGGGGCGTCCGATCTTCGCCGATCATCTGGATGAACGGCACACCATCCGCATCCGCGAGATGACGCCGCACGGTCATATCTGTCTGCCGATCCAGTCGGGCGAGAAGATGTTGGGGGTGTTGAACCTTTATCCCAAGATCGGGACGAGCCGGGAGTCGGTCCTGGAGGATTTTCTGCTGCTGGTGACCACCACCCTGGCCGGATTGATCGAGCGCAAGCGCGCCGAGGAGATGGTGCAGAAGCTCTATCACGCCGTGGAACAGAGCCCGGTGGCGGTGGTGATCACCGATTTGTCCGGCATCATCGAGTATGTCAATCCCAAATTCAGTCAGAATACCGGCTATGCCCGCGAGGAGGCGATCGGTCAGCACACGCGGATCCTGAAATCGGGTCACACCCCGCCGGAAGAGTATCGCACCCTCTGGGCGTCGATCCTGGCGGGTCAGGAGTGGCACGGAGAGTTCCACACCCGCAAGAAGAACGGCGAGCTGTTCTGGGAGTCGGTGTCGATCTCGCCGTTGCGCGCCACCCAGGGGGAGATCACCCATTTCATCGCGGTCAAGGAGGACATCACCGATCGCAAGGAGATGGACGATCAACTGCGTGCCGCCAAGGCATCCGCCGAGCAGGCCAACCGCGCCAAGAGCGAGTTTCTGGCCAACATGAGCCACGAGATCCGCACGCCGATGAACGCCATCATCGGCATGACCGCCCTCTGTCTGCACACCGAGTTGACCGACAAGCAGGAAAACTACCTCAAGAAGATCGAACGGGCCGCCCAATCCCTGTTGCGGATCTTGAACGACATTCTCGATTTTTCGAAGATCGAGGCCGGGCGTCTGGAGATGGAGAGCAATCCCTTCCGGACTCGTGATGTGATCGATCATCTCACCACGCTTTTTGCGATTCCCGCCAGCGAAAAGGGGCTCAAACTTGGCGCGTTCGTCGGCGAGGACGTGCCGGAACATCTGATGGGGGATGCCTTGCGTCTGGGTCAGGTGCTGATCAACCTGGTAGGCAACGCGGTGAAGTTCACCGCCCAGGGGGAGGTATCGATCGCGGTGCGTCTGGTTTCGGCGGGGCGGGAGGCGATCGAGCTGCGTTTTTCGGTGCGCGATACCGGGATCGGCCTGAGCCCCGAGCAGCAGTCGCGGCTGTTCCAATCTTTCTCCCAGGCCGATTCCTCGACCACCCGGCGCTATGGCGGTACGGGATTGGGATTGTCGATCTCCAGGCGGCTGGTGGAGATGATGGATGGCGCGTTCCATGTGACCAGCGCCCTGGGCGAGGGGAGCGAATTCGCCTTCACCGCCCGGTTCGGCCTGCCCGATTCCGAGGCGTTGTCCAATCTGGTCACCCGTCAGCAGGCCCGTCCGGTGGCAGCCTATGGACGGATGTTGAAGGGGTTGCCGCCCCATCCTCTGTTGTTGGTGGAGGACAACGAGTTCAATCAGCATGTGGCCCGTGATCTTCTGGCGCTGGCGGGCTTGTCGGTGCGGATCGCCAACAACGGCGAGGAGGCGTTGCAGGCGCTCGACGAGGGGCCCTGTCTGGCCATCCTGATGGATCTGCAAATGCCGGTGATGGACGGTCACGAGGCGACGCGGCGCATCCGGGAGCTTCCGGCGTGGCGGAGCGTGCCGATCATCGCCATGACCGCCAACGTGATGAACGGCGAGCGCGAGCAGTGCCTGGCCAATGGCATGGATGCGTATCTCTCCAAGCCGGTGGAGGTGGACAAGCTGTTCTCCACCCTGGTGCGCATGTTGTGTCCGGACGGTGAACGGTTGTTGACGGCTCCGGTGGAGTCGGGCCTGGAGTCGGAGCCGGAGGCGGTGTCTGGCGAGATCCGTTTGCCGCTGTTGCCGGGGATCGAGCGCGACGCGGCGCTCCTGCGTTTGGGGGGCAACAAGAGCCTGTATGCGAAGCTGTTGTTCCGCTTTCTGGAGGGACACAGGCAGAGCGATCGGGAGGTGCGCGACGCGCTGGAGGCGGGAGACCGGACTGTGGCGGGCCGTTTGTTGCACACCTTGAAGGGGGTGTCCGGGAGTGTCGGGGCGACCGGGTTGCAGGGGTTGTGCGCCACGTTGGAGAACGATGCGCTGGCCGGAGTGGTGATCGAGGAGAGTCGGCTGGATGCGTTCTCCGTGGCGTTGCGGTCGGTCGTGACGGTGATCGAGGCGGGATGCGCCGATCTGACGGGCGCGGAGCCCGAGCCGGTCCAGGGGGCGCCGAGCGCGCCCCAGGGGGATGCGTTGCTCGTTCTGATCGACGAGATGCTCCCCCATGTGCGCGAGAGCCGTCCGCGTCCTTGTCTGCCCTTGGCATCTTCGATGCTGGCCATGGGGTGGACGGGCGAGATCGGGGCCGCCATCACCCGATTGGAACAGTTGACGCGCAAGTACCGCATGAAGGAGGCGCTGGTCGAGCTTGAGAATTTGCGTGGTACGGTTGTTGCATTGAATGGTTGAGTTGGGTGCGAAGATCGAGCCGGATGGTCGCGTTGAGAACGGGAACGGGTTCTGCGTTGCAAATTTACCGAAATGATGTTAATCTTGGTTCAGGATGCAGTTCCCATGATGGTGCCGCACTTTTTCACAAGGGCCGGACTCCATGGATCGCAGCTTTTCCATGGCATGGGCGAACCCCATTTGTAACATCGAGGTCAAGATGACGATTCAAGTTTCCAAGGAGGGGGAGTACGTCACGGTTCGTCTTCCGAAGCTGTTCGGTTTTTCCGTGCGGAGCGAATTCAAGCAGACGACCGGCAACAACCCCCCTGGCACCAAATACAAGCTGGATTTCCAGGAGGTCGAGCGCATGGACAGCTCGGCCTTGGGCATGCTCTTGTTGTTGCGTGAAACCTCGGGCGGCACCGCCTCGGACATCCTGATCGTCAACTCCCGTCCCGAGATTCGCAAGCTTCTGCAACTGGCCAATTTCCATACGCTCTTCAATATCTTGTGAGCCTGGTCCGAATTCTGCCGCCGCGACTCGTCTCTCTTGCGCGGGGGGTTGAACACGGATATCAGCGGTTTCTCGATCTCCTGTTCCCCCCTGTCTGTCCGAGTTGTCATCAATCGGTACGGGTCGTTCATCGGCTGTGTCGGAACTGTCTTGACTCCTTGCCTCCCCTGCCGGAAAATCACTGCCTGCGATGCGGAGCGCGCACCGCGCGACCAGAACCCGGTTGTGGTGCCTGTCTGAACAACCCGCATGCGCTGGATGCGGCCTATTTTGCGTTTCCCTACGACGGACGGGTGGCGGAGTTGATCCTGGGCTTCAAGTTCTTGGATCGCCCCGAGCGGAGTCGTCTGTTGGCCGCGCTTTGTTGGGAACGTCTGGAGCGGTCCTTGTATTGGGAGGATCCGGATCTGGTCGTGCCCATGCCGTTGCATTTCCGGCGTTTATTGTGGCGACGCTACAACCAGTCCGCCCTGCTGGCTGGAGAGATGGGCGCGCGATTGGGCAAACCGCTCGTGACCGATCTGTTGATCCGTCACAAGCAGACCCGACCCCAGACCCGTTTGAATGCCCATGCCCGTCGGCTCAATGTCCACGGTGCGTTCAGCGTGATCCGTCCGGAACGTCTCACGGGTCGTTCGGTGTTGCTGGTGGATGATGTCTTCACCACGGGTGCGACGATGCAGGCTGCCGTGGTCACCTTGAAGAGAGCCGGTGCCGGACGGGTGAGCGGTCTTTGTCTGGCGCGGGTCGATGCGGATGGGCCGTGAATGTTTTTTTGATCTCGAGCAACCTTGCCAAGGAGTTTTCCATGCCTGAAATCGTCCTGTACAGCACCACGGTCTGTCCTTTCTGCATTCGTGCCAAGATGCTGTTGAACAAGAAGAACGTCACCTTCGAGGAGATTAACCTCGACAAGAATCCGGAGCGTCGCGACGAGATGGTCAAGCTGGCCGGTGGACGTCGCACCGTGCCGCAGATCTTCATCAACGGTCAGCATATCGGCGGGTGTGACGATCTGCATGCCCTGGATCAGGCAGGCAAGCTCGATCCGTTGCTGGTGGCGTGATGTCTCCCCTGGGTGCCGTGATTCAGATGAACTCCAGTCCGGATCGGGCGGCGAATCTCTCCGTGGCCGAACGGTTGATGGAGGCGGCGGTCGGGCAGGGGGCGCGTTTGTTGGTGTTGCCGGAGAACTTCTCCTTTTTCGGGGGCAGCGAGGAGGAGAAGCGGGCCATGCGCGAGGATCCGGCCAACGGACCGAGCCTGACCTTCCTGAAGAGTTTCGCCGTTCGTCATCGGGTGTGGATTTCGGGTGGATCGATTCCCGTGGCGGATCCGGGTTCGAGCAAATCCTTCAATGTGTGTTATCTGATCGACGAAGTGGGCGAGGTGCGGGCCCGTTACGACAAGATCCATCTGTTTGACGTGGACATCGGCGACGGGGTGCGTTATCGCGAGTCGGATTATGTGCGTCCGGGCAAGAAACCGGTGGTGGTGGACAGTCCGTTCGGGCGCATTGGTCTCACGGTTTGTTATGATTTGCGGTTTCCGGAGTTATTTCGTTCGCTGAGTGCGCAGAATGCCGAGATTTTCACGTTGCCTGCCGCTTTTACGGTGGTCACGGGGCGGGATCACTGGGAACCACTCATCAAGGCGCGTGCGATCGAGAATTTCGCGTATGTGTTGGCTTCGGCGCAGTGGGGTCAGCATGCGGGCGGGCGTCAGACTCATGGCCGTTCGATGATCGTCGAACCGTGGGGGAGTGTGGTGGCGCAGTGTGCGGACGGGGTGGGGTATGTGTTGGCGCCGATCGAGCGGGAGCGGGTGGCCCGGTGTCGGCAAAGGATTCCCTGTTTGACCCATCGGCGGCTGTGATGGGGGAAAAATCAAGGTACGGCGCCAATGGGCCAAGCTCCACTGTCGCAGGTGTCCGGGGATCGCAAGATCCCCGGCGGAGGTTCAGAGGCAGAGCCTCATTGAAATCAAAGGCAAAATCTTAAGAATAAAGTCCCAAGGGCGTTGCCCCTGGATCCCACCAGGGGCCATTGGCCCCTGGACCCCGCTGAGTTTGTCGCCTGACAGGTTCCCATGTGGCAGGACTTCATCGCCCTTCACGCACGCACACGGGCCGAGCAGTTGGCACTGCTGGATCGTCAAAGCGGACGCCCCTTCACCTACGCCGAATTGCACGCCGAAATCAACCGCCAGGCGGATCTCTTGTGGCACCTCGGGGTGCGTGATGACGATCGGGTGGTGCTGCTCGCCCCGAGCCGGGTGGAACACATCACCCTCTTTTTTGCCTGCATCCGCATCGGCGCGATTCTGGTGCCCCTCAATCACCGCCTGGCTGACCAGGAGATCGCGGCGATCCTCGCGGATCTGGAACCGAAATGCCTTTTCGGCGAGCGTCCCGGCTTCATCGGGTTGGACACCCTGAACCAGGATGCTCTACCTCGCCCGCTCCCGGATCGGACGATTCCCCTGGAGCGGGTGCTGATGATCCTCTACACCTCCGGCTCGTCGGGAACCCCGAAAGGGGTGATGTTCCACGCGGGCATGATCCGCGCCAACATCGACAACACCCTCTCCGCCGACGTGCTGCGCGCGGACGATGTATCGATCGTCAATACCCCGTTTTTCCACACCGGGGGCTATCACGTCTTCTGCCTGCCGATGCTCTGCGTGGGCGGAACCCTGATCCTGCACGAACGGTTCGATGCCGGTTGGGTGCTCGAAGAGATCCGCGAGGCCGGGGTGACGGTCTTTTGGGCCGTGCCGACCATGTTTCAGGCCATGTTCGATCATGCGGATTTTGCGCGTACCGATTTTTCTCGCATCCGCTTTCTGTTGTCCGGGGGTGCGCCTCTGAGCCTGACCCTGATCCAGGGGTATCACCAACGGGGCGTGCCGTTCAAACAGGGGTTCGGACTCACCGAGGTGGGGCCGAACTGCTTTTTGTTGCAGACCTGTGAGGCCCCGCTCCATCCGGATTCGATCGGCAGACCGATGAAGAACTCCGACGTGCGGGTGGTGGACGAGAGCGGCAATCCGGTCGCGCCAGGTGAGGTCGGGGAGATGTGGATCGCCGGACCGCATGTCTGCAAGGGGTACTGGCGCCACGCGGCCCTGTTTGCCGCTGCCATGCATGCGGGCCATTTCGCGACCGGGGATCTGGTGCGTGTCGATGCGGAGGGGCTGTTTTACGTCATCGGACGCAAGAAGGAGATGTATATTTCCGGGGGCGAGAACGTCTATCCCGGCGAGGTGGAACGACAATTGGCTTCCCACCCGCATGTGGTCCAGGTGGTGGTGGTCGGGGTGCCGGATTCGAAATGGGGCGAGGTGGGACTGGCCTGGTGCGTGATTCGCGCGCCGCTGGATCTGGTTGGGATTCGCGCGTATCTCGATCCACGCCTGGCGCGCTACAAACATCCGCATCATGTGCGGATTCTCGAAGCCATGCCGCTTTTGGCCAATGGCAAGATCGATCGACCCATCTTGAAGCGGTGGGGATTGGAGATCTTTTCCAAGAAAGATGAAAAAGCGTTGACAAGCGTTTGAAGCCTTGGGATGCTGCGTTTTTTCAAGGTTTCGTAAGTGGAGAGGAGAGAGGATGAACGCCCGTTGGATCTGGTTGCTGGTGGCTTGTTCCTGCATGGTGCCGTTGGCCGGCTGCGAACGCAAGGAGGGTGTGGATGGCGCGGCCAAGGCGGCTCCGGCTGGACCTCCGCCCATGGAGGTGGAACGGGTGGCGGCGGTCAAGAAGGTGATCGCGTTGCGCCAGGAGGTGCCGGGTCGGTTGCAGGCGATCAAGAGCGCCGAGATCCGTGCCCGTGTCGAGGGTGTGGTGGAGCAGCGATTGTTCGTCGAGGGGAGCGAGGTGGAGGCCGGCGCGCCGCTGTATCGGCTGGATGGTCGTCAGTTGGAGGCGCGGGTGAAGCTGGCCCAGGCCAATCTGGCGCGGGCCGTGGCCGAGCGTGATCTGGCGAGCAAGACTTTGGGCCGTTACAAGCATCTGGTGGAGCAGGATGCGGTGAGCCGGCGGGAGTTCGATCAGGCCGACGCGCAGAATCGCAAGAGCAGCGCCGACATTCTGGCCGCCGAGGCGGAGTTGACCCGTGCCCGGTTGGATCTGGAGTATGCCAACATCACCGCGCCGATCGCCGGTCGGGTGGGGCGGACGCTGGTGACCGAGGGGGCGCTGGTGGGACAGAAGGAGGCGACCCATTTGACGACGGTGGAGCAGTTGGATCCGATCTGGGTGAACTTCACCGAGCCGGGACCGGAGATTTTCCGCATGCGTCGGGCGATTCGCGCGGGGGAGGCCAAGCCGGTCGAGGAGGTGGAGGTGCGCCTGCTTCTGGATGATGATCAGGAGTATGCGTTGCCTGGAAAATTGCGTTTTACCGACATGGCGGTGGATCCTCAGACCGGGGCCGTGGCGTTGCGCGCCGAGTTTTCCAATCCGGAGCGGGTGTTGTTGCCGGGTCAGTTCGCGCGGGTGCGGTTGGCGATGGCGACGCGCGAGGGGGTGGTGATTCCGCAAAAGGCGGTGCAGTACTCCCCGCAGGGTCAGATCGTGATGATGGTGGACGAGGCCAACAAAGTTGTGGCGCGTCCGATCAAGACCGATGGTTTTTCGGGAAGCGAGTGGATTGTCACCGAGGGGTTGAAGGAGGGCGAGAAGGTGATCGTGGAGGGGGTGCAGAAGCTGCGTCCCGGCACGGTGGTGGTCCCGAAGGATGCCAAGCCGGCGGGTTGATTTGGTTGGTTTTTACTGTTGAAAAAAAAAGAGAGAGTCTGGGAGATTCCTCTCCCAGGGTTTTTCCTTTGACGTTGATTTTGCATTTGGCTTTTGGCTTTGCTTTTAGCGCGCTCTTTACAAAAAGCTTTTTTCGCGCCTTCTGCGAAAAAGGCGCCGCGCGCGGCCTTCGCGCGGGTTGTTGCCGGTTTTTACCGTGGAACTCCCGTAAGGGAGGTCCACGGTTGGGGGGTGAGGGGGGTCTCCCCCCATCATGCAAGTTACCGTGGAACTCCCGTAAGGGAGGTCCACGGTTGGGGGGTGAGGGGGGTCTCC
>NZ_JBZVFG010000006.1:0-25793 GCF_058402785.1 Candidatus Magnetaquiglobus sp. | reverse complement strand
CCCCATCATGCAGGTTTGGAAACGACCCTCGCATCTTGCGCACGACGCTTAGAGGCGATTTGGCAAATGCCAAACAGCCTCTAAGCAGGGGGATGTGATCAACGGGCTCGTTTCGGATAGTTTCGGCTTGCGGCAGGGTTACTCCCAGGAGGCCAACAGGCCATCGAGTGTGCCAAGGCCTGGATGCGTGGCGATTTTGCGGCCCTTCCCGCCCATTTGAATACCAGACAGGCCACCTATAAGGAACTCCAGGTGCCAGATGTATCAGGACAAGGAGATTACCCTGGCCGGACTGGAAAAAAAGGCTCCGCTGATCGCGCGGGCCGTGCGGAAACAACAGCTTTTGAGTCAATAACGTGCATGATGGGGGGAGCCCCCTCACCCCACCGACCGTGGATCTTTCCTCGCGGGAGTTGCACGGTCACCTGAATGGTTTTGGAATCGCGCCATGCTGCCTAAATTTTTCATCGACCGACCGATTTTTGCCTGGGTGATCGCCCTGGTGATCCTTTTGGCCGGGGGACTCTCCTTCAACAAGCTGCCCGTGGCCCAATACCCGGATGTGGCACCGCCGGCCATCACCGTGACCGCGGTCTATCCGGGGGCCTCGTCGCAGGTGGTCGAGGAGACCGTCACCTCCCTGGTCGAACAGGAGATGAACGGTCTGGAACGGCTGCTCTACATGGAATCGACCAGCGATGCCCTGGGCGCCATGACGTTGACCCTGACCTTCGAGACCGGCACCAACCTGGATATCGCTTCGGTGGAGGCGCAAAACCGCATCAAGCGCGTGGAGGCCAGATTGCCGGAGGAGGTGCGGCGCCAGGGGGTGACGGTGACCAAGGCCCGGCGCAACTATTTGATGTTCATCACCATCTACTCGCCGGACCAGAGCCAGGATTTCATCGCGCTGGGCAGTTACACCGCCGCGTCGGTGCTCGAACATCTGCGTCGCGTTCCCGGCGTGGGCGAGGCGCAGCTTTTCGGCACCGAGTATGCCATGCGCATCTGGCTGGATCCGGCGCGCCTGACCGAGTTCGGCATGTCACCCGGCGAGGCGGTACGCGCGGTGCGTGCCCGCAACACCCAACTGGTCACCGGCGAGCTGGGCAACCTGCCGGCCCTGCCCGGACAGCAGATCAACGCGCCGATCCTGGTGAAAACCCGCATGACCAGCCCCGAGGAGTTCGGCGAGATCATCCTGCGCGCCGATCGCGACGGGGCCACGGTGCGGGTCAAGGATATCGCCAGAGTGGAGTGGGGCGCCCAGGAGTATGCGATTCGCGCCCGTCTCAACGGCCAGTCCACCGCCGCGGTCGGCATCAAGGTGGCCCCCGGCGCCAATGCCCTGGAGACCGCCGAACGGGTGCGCGCCCGCATGGGCGAGCTGGAGAAGTTCTTTCCAGCCGGCATCGCCTGGGATATCCCCTACGACACCTCGACCTTCATCAAGATCTCCATCCACGAGGTGGTCAAGACCCTCGCCGAGGCGATGGTGCTGGTGTTTCTGGTGATGTATCTGTTTTTGGGCAATCTGCGCGCCACCTTCATCCCGGCCATCGTCGTGCCGGTGGCCCTCACCGGCGCCCTGGTGGGGATCTATCTGTTGGGTTACTCCATCAACGTGCTCACCCTGTTCGCCATGGTGCTCTCCATCGGCATCGTGGTGGACGACGCCATCGTGGTGGTGGAGAACGTGGAACGGGTGATGGCCGAAGAGCACCTGCCGCCCCGCGAGGCGACCCGCAAGGCGATGACCCAGATCTTCTCCGCCATCATCGGCATCACGCTGGTGCTTCTGGCGGTCTTCATCCCCATGGCCTTCTTCTCGGGGAGCGTGGGCGCGATCTATCGGCAGTTCTCGGTCACGCTCGTGTTGACCATGATCTTCTCCGTGCTCATGGCCCTCACCCTCACCCCGGCTTTGTGCGCCACCCTGCTCAAGAACGAACACGTTACCGGGACCTCCGGGCTCGGTTTCGGTCCCCTGGCCCTTTTCGCCCGGTTTTTCAACAGTTCCACCCGTGGCTATCGGGGATCGGTGGGGTTCATCCTCAAACGCCCGTTCTTTTTCATCCTGCTCTATCTGGCGGTCGCCGCGAGCGCCGGGTGGCTGTTCCTGAAACTGCCCAACGGCTTTCTTCCGGACGAGGATCAGGGCTATTTCGTCACCATCATGCAACTGCCCCCCGGTGCCACCCAGGAACGGACCCTGGAGGTGCTCGCCGAGGTGGAGAAACACTATCTGCAACAACCCGGCGTGGCCAAGATCGTCGGCGTGGCCGGGTTCAGCTTTTTCGGACGTGGCCAGAACTCGGCCATCGCCTTCGTGCGTCTGAAAGACTGGAAGGAGCGCACAGCGCCGGAGCTTGCGGCAGGCTCCCTGGTGATGCAGGCCAACATGGCCCTCTCGCGCATCAAACAGGCGTTGATCTTCGCCGTCAACGTGCCGCCCATCCCGGAATTGGCGGCGGTGGGCGGGTTCGATCTGCGCTTGCAGGATCGGGTCGGACTGGGACGCGACCGCCTGCTCGATGCCCGCAACCAACTCCTCGGCATGGCCGCCCAGGATCCGGTCCTGGCCGGAGTCCGCCCCGAGGGGCTGGAGGCCGGACCGCAGCTGCTCCTGAAGGTCGATCACACCAAGGCCAACACCCTCGGGATCGACCCCGACGAACTCAACGAAACCCTCCAGGTGGCCCTCGGTTCCGCCTACATCAACGATCTCACCCGCGATGGACGTATCCTGCGCGTGCTCATGAGCGCCAATGCCCAAACCAACGCCGAACGCGAGGCGATCCTGCAAGTGCGGGTGCGCAACCGCGCCGGCGGCCTGATCCCGCTCTCCGAGTTCGTCACCAGCGACTGGATCACCGGTTCGCCCAAGCTCGACCGCTACAACGGCATGCCGTCCATGAAACTCTCCGGCAATCCGGCGCCGGGACGCAGCACCGGCGAGGCCATGGCCGCCATGGATCGGCTGACCAGACAGCTCCCGTCCGGCTTTGGCTACGAGTGGTCGGCCACCTCCTTCGAGGAGTCTCTCTCCGGGGCCCAGGTGCCGATGTTGTTCGGATTGTCGCTTTTGGTGGTGTTTTTGTGTCTGGCCGCCCTCTACGAGAGCTGGTCGATCCCGTTCGCGGTGATGCTGATCGTGCCGATCGGTCTGTTGGGCTCGGTGGCCGCGGTGATGGTGTTGGGCATGCCCAACGACGTTTATTTCAAGGTGGGACTGGTGGCGATCATCGGATTGTCGGCCAAGAACGCCATTTTGATCGTCGAGTTCGCCCGAACCCTCTCCACCGAGGGGAGCATGTCGCTGATCGATGCCACCCTGGAGGCGTGTCGCATGCGATTCCGGCCCATCGTCATGACCTCGGCGGCCTTCATTCTCGGCGTGCTTCCCCTGGCCACCTCCACCGGCGCCGGGGCCAACAGCCGCCGCGCCATCGGTACCGGCGTGATGGGTGGCATGCTCTCGGCCACTGTCCTGGGTCTGTTCTTCATTCCCGTGCTGTTCGTGGTGGTGCGCCGGCTCTTTCCGGAGAAGCGCCGGATCGAGTCGGAGAGCTGAGGAATCAGGCGTGGGTTTATGTCTCCTGGGGCATGGGCGGCAGTTGATAGAGCCGGACCAGATCGCCGATCCCCTCTTCGACCGTTTTTGGATCCGAGACCAGTTTCTTGATGCGTCGTAAACTCTTGAAGGCGTCGCAATCGCTGCCTTTGCACTTGTCGCACTTTTTGGTTTTGAAATCCTGGTCGTGCAGGTTGGGCAGGTTGTCGAACAGCCAGAAGACCCGGTGACTGAACGTGGACTCGCGGGTGATCTGCATCAAGAGCGCGACCTTGATGGCCAGCAGGGTATCGTGCTCGTTCTTGCAGACCATCCCGGAACGTTTGGACTCCTTGGATTCCTTGGGCACGGGTTTGCATGCTCCTTTTTGACAAGGGATCATCGATGACAGCGGTTTGTAACGTGCGTGATGGGAGGAGAACCCCCTCACCCTCCGACCAAGGACCTCCCTGATGGGAGTTCCATGGTAAACCGCACCCATCACGGGATGCGTCGTTCCATGATCAAGGGGCCAGGGGGATTGTCCCCTGGTGGGGATCCAAGGGCAAAGCCCTTGGGACTTTGTTTTTGACGTTGGCGCGCTCTTCTCAAAGAAGCATTTTTCGCGTTTTTTGCGGAAAATGCGCCGCGCGCATTAAAATCATCTTAAGCTTAAGCATGCTTCTCATCTTTTGTCAAAAAAAACCAGAAGGAACACCCTGTCGAACGGTTTCTGCTGGAACCGCGTCTCAGTCTGGATCCGGCAGTTGCGGGTGATGGCATGAGCCAACAGATGGGTTCATAGGGTGAATTGCAAGAGATCGAAATGACCTTGCCGGTGATAAGGTTTTCTTTCGGTTAGCCAGATGAATCAATAGGTTGTTGTGGGTGGTGCCCGCAACTGCCGGATCTGGGTTCCGATCAATGTTGGGAGTCGGATAGGGTGTCTGCGGCCTCTTGGTGGGTGATGAGGTTCCGGATTTGCGTGATCGCGGCGTTTCCACCCATGGGCAGGGCGATGTGACGGCCAGGCGGGATCCAGCTGTCGCGGGGATTGATGCGGATCAGACGGGCGGCGTATTTGCGGGCGAAGTGCTCCGAGCTTTGGCGGATGGTCGGCACCGCGTTGCCGGCGCCGATCTCGAGGATCACCAGGCGCGCGTGCTGAATATGGGCCTCGGCGAGCCAGTGCTGCATGCGGGCCTCCTGTTCGGCGCTCCGTTTTTCCAGCCAGTGGCCATCCGAAAACATCAGGATGTTGGGACGGGCCAGGGCTCCGCAGCGGGGACAGACGGGCAGGGACCCGGTGACGCGGAAGCTTTCGGGGTCGATCTCCAGGGAGAGCCGTTCGGCGCTCCAGATTTCCGGGGAGCAGGGACGGGTACACTGGAGTTGGTGGATCGAGCCGTGACACTCGGCGACCCGCTCCTCGGGCCAGCCGGCCTTCTGGAAATGCCCATCGACATTCGAGGTCAGGACAAAGCCGCCGTGCGGTTTCTCCCGAGCGATCTGGAGGAGTTGGGCGAACCCCGCGTGGGGGTGGACGCGGCGGTAGAGATCGAGTCGATGGCCGTAGAAGGCCCAGGCCAGGCGTGGATCGCGGCGGAACCAGTCCGGGTTGGCCATCTGGGGAAAGGAGAGTCCCAGCCGGGCGATGACGGGATAGGCGTCCCAGAACCCCTCCTTGCCGCGAAAGTCCGGCAGCCCCGAATCGACCCCCATGCCCGCCCCGGCGGTGATCAGGAGCGCGTCGGCATCCAGGACGGCATGGGCCGCGAAGATAAGGGGATCGTCGGGCAGGGTGCTCATGCGCCAGCCTTGGTCAGGGCGAAATCGAGAGGAAAGAGCATCTCCGCGGCAAAGGGATCTCCCTCCAGGGTGAACGCCTGATGGACGATCACCACCGCCGCGTCGTGTTCCGGGAAGGGTTCGCCGGGGGTGACACGGGTGGGAGGGGTCATGCCCACGGTGCCGTGGCTGCGATCCTCGAAGCGGGTCACCATGCCGCCGGCGATCATGTTGGCCACCTCGCCGAAGGCATCCCCCAACTCGTCGTCCCACGTCTCGCGGGGGTCGCCGAGCAGCGCGCCGGCCAGTCGCAACGCCGAGGCTTCGGTGGCGATCAGATGGAACCGGGCGACGATGCCTCCGTCGAGCGCGATCCAGGCTCCATGGGCCATCTCCACCCCGCAGGGCCCCAGCGAGATCTCTCCCGCCCCGATGGGCACGAACAGCATGGTTTCGGCGATCTCCTGGATCGCTTCGCCGATGGTCGAGCCGATCTCCAGCAGGAACTCATTCAGTTTTTCGTCCATGGTCCAACTCCGCCGGACTCCTCCCCGGCCAGCTTGCCGAGCAGGTCGCGCAACGTCGCCAACGCCTCGGCGACCGGCACTTGCAGCGGATCGCCCCCCTTGCGGATCTGGATTTCCACCTTGCCCTCCTTGAGGGCGCGTCCACCGGCCATCACCCGCAGCGGACAGCCGATGAGATCCGCATCCTTGAACTTCACCCCCAACCGATCGTCGCGGTCATCGAGCAGCGCGCCGATCCCCATGGCGGTCAATCCGGCGTAGAGGGATTCGGCGGTCTGGACCGAGAGCGCATCGTTGGGGTTGGCCAGCAGGATCTCGACTTCGAAGGGGGCGAGGGCCACCGGCCAGATGATGCCGTTGTCGTCGTGGTTCTGCTCGATGGCCGCGGCCACGATGCGCGAGACGCCGATGCCGTAGCATCCCATGATCGGGGTGCGCTCCTTGCCTTCGGGATCGAGCACGGTCACGTTCAGGGCCTTGGAGTATTTCTCGCCCAGTTTGAAGATGTGTCCCACCTCGATGCCCCGATCCAGTCGCAAGTGTCCCTCCGCGCAGCGCGGGCAGGGGTCGTCGGGTTGGACGTTGCGCAGATCGGCACGGGCGGGTCTGGGCAGATCCCGCTCCCAGACCACGCCGGTGAGGTGGTGATCGGTCTGGTTGGCCCCACAGGCGAAGGAGACGAGGGATTCGGTGGCCCGATCGGCCAGGATCGGCAGGGTGGTTCCCACCGGCCCCACGTAGCCGACCGGCAGGCCGCCGGTCAACTCGGCGATCCGGCCCGGTTCCGGAACCTGGACCGTGCCCACCCCCAGGGCATTGGCCGCCTTGACCAGGTTGAGTTCGTGATCCCCGCGCAACAGCAGCAGATGGGCCCGTCCCTCGGCCTCGACCACCAGACACTTGACCAGTTGCGATTCGGGGAGATTCAGGAAGGCGCTCACCTCCTGGATCGATTTTTTGCCGGGGGTGGCGACCAGACGCATCGGTTCGTCGTTGGGCGTGGCGCTGGCGGGCAGGGGGGCGCTGGTGGCCTTTTCCAGGTTGGCCGCGTAATCGCAGCGGGTGCAGGAGGCGATCACATCCTCGCCCGAGGAGGCCAGCACATGGAATTCATGGGACGAGGAGCCGCCAATGGAGCCGGTGTCGGCCTCCACCGGACGGAACCCGAGTCCGCAGCGTTGGAAGATGCGCGTGTAGGCGGCATGCATGGCCCGATAGGTGACATCCAGCCCTGCGGCGTCCATGTCGAAGGAGTAGGCATCCTTCATGAGGAATTCGCGTCCGCGCATGATGCCGAACCGGGGCCGGATCTCGTCGCGGAACTTGGTTTGGATCTGGTAGAAGTTCACCGGCAGCTGGCGGTAGGATTTCAGCTCCCGGCGTGCCAGATCGGTGATCACCTCTTCGTGGGTGGGGCCGAAACAGAACTCCCGTTCGTGGCGGTCGAGGATGCGCAGCAGTTCCTTGCCGTAAAAATCCCAGCGGCCCGACTCGCGCCACAGCTCGGCGGGCTGCACCGCCGGCATGAGCACCTCCTGGGCGCCGGCGGCATCCATCTCCTCGCGGACGATCGCTTCGACCTTGCGCAGGATCTTCAAGCCGACCGGCAACCAGGTGTAGATGCCCGAGCCGAGGGGCCGGATCAGACCGGCGCGCAGCATCAGCCGGTGCGAGACGGTGTGCGCCTCGACCGGGGCTTCCTTGAGGGTGGGGATCAGGGCGACGCTGAATCTCATGGGGTCTCTTCCTCCCGGCTGCTTTCGATGAACGCGTAGGCCGAATGGTTGTGAATGGATTCGAAATTCTCCGCGGCCACCGAAAACCAGGAGATGCGCGGATCGGCATCCAGGGTCGCGGCCACGGAACGAACCATGTCCTCGACGAAGCGGGGGTTGTCGTAGGCTTGTTCGGTGACGAATTTTTCGTCCGGGCGTTTCAGGATCGGGTAGAGCTGGCAGGAGGCGTTGGACTCCACCTGCTCGATGATCTCCTCGACCCAGACGAATTTTTTGAAACGGACCCGTACCGTGACATGGGAACGCTGGTTGTGGGCGCCGCGTTCGGAGATCTCCTTGGAGCACGGGCAGAGGGTGGTCACCGGCACCGTCACCTCCAGGATCATCCGGTAACGCTTCTTGTGCAGCGTGCCGATGAAGCGCACCCGGTAATCCATGAGCGCGGCGGCACCCGAAACCGGAGCCGATTTGCGCAGAAAATAGGGGAATTCCAACTCGATGTGGGCCTCCTCGGCGGTGAGCCGATCTTGAACCTTGTGCAGCAGGTCCGGCAGGCTGTCCACGGAAATGGCTTCGTCGTGCTCCGCCAGCACCTCCAGGAAACGGGACATGTGCGTTCCCTTGAAGTGGTGCGGAAGGTTGACATACATGTTGATCGATGCCACCGTGCGTTGGCTGCCCCGGCTGCGATCCTTGACCACGATCGGATAACGGATCCCCTTGACGCCCACGCGATCGATGGGCAAACGGCGATCATCCGGTTGTGATTGAACATCCTGCAAAGGTTCCATCCGCGACTCCATCCGGGGATACTGGAAAAATGAGACCCAACGGCGTAAACAGTCAGTCTATGACGAATCCCGGATGTTGGGCAAGAGCTTGGCTTTCGGTAGCAACGATCCGGGGATTTCATTTCCCATGGAACTCCCGAAGGGAGGTCCATGGGACGGGGGGTGAGGTGGGGTATCTCCCCATCATGCAAGTTATTTGATTGGAGTCGAGCGCGCAATGGATATGCATCATATCGGCATCATCACCAAACTGTCCGACCCGCGTGCCCTGGAGGCGACGCGACAGCTGGCTGAATGGTTGCACCAGGATGGACGCCGGGTGACCGTGGTGAACGAAATCGCCCAGGCCGCGTCGATCCCCAAGCAGTGCGCGGCGCGCAAGGTCCAGGAACAACTCCCCGAGGGGCAGGACGTGGTGGTGGTGATCGGCGGGGATGGCACCTTCATCGCGGCGGCGCGCGCGGTCGAGGAGGTGGATGTTCCGTTGCTGGGCATCAACATGGGGCGGTTGGGATTTTTGACCGAGACCTCCCGCGACGACATGTTCGAGGCCATGACGCGGGTGCTGGCAGGCGAATACCGCGTCGAGGAGCGGATGCGCCTCTCCGTGCAGGTGATGCGCCAGGGACGCATTCCTCTGACCTGTCGGGTGCTCAACGACGTGGTGGTCCACAAGGGTGAGTTGGCGCGCATGATGGAGTTCGACGTGGCCATGGACGATCAGTTCGTCTTCTCCAGTCGCGCCGACGGACTGATTGTCGCCACGCCCACCGGTTCCACCGCCTATGCCCTTTCCGCCGGGGGGCCGATCCTCCATCCGTCGGTGAACGCCATCCTGCTGGTGCCGATCTGTCCCCACACCCTCACCAACCGCCCCATCGTCGTCCCCGGCATCGGCACCGCCTGCATCACCCTGACCGCCAACGGACTCGATCGGCTGTTGACCCTGGACGGCCAGGCCGGTTTTGCGCTTGCCGATGACGATCAGATCCTGGTGCGTCGCTCCACCCATTCGTTGCGGGTGTTGCACGCGCCGGACCGTAACCACTACACCATCCTGCGCGAAAAGCTGCGTTGGGGGGAGTGATTCTTGTAACGTGACATGATGGGGGGAGAACCCCCTCACCCCCCGACCGTGGACCTCCCTTACGGGAGTTCCACGGTGCGGTTTGGCAGAATTCGTCGCGCCGATGGGAACCGCGGTCAAGCCTTGATCTCTCAAGGAGTGGAAGATGGAACAAACCGATACGCAAAACCGTTCGTTTCCCGTGTGGGGCACGATCCATGCGGTCTGGTGGCTGTTGCGCACCGATGGCAAGGCGATGGTGCGGTTCGTCTGGCCGTGGCTGTTGGGGTGGTTTGCCGTGACGATCTCTTTTCCGGTCTGGGAGTGGCTCACGCCTGTCCTGTTTTCCAACCTGGCGATTCGCCAGTTCATGGAACAGGGAGGGGTGATCGGCGCCTTTCTGGTCACGGTTCCGGTTTCGACGGTGTTGATGCGTTGGGCGGTGGAAGGGGCACAGAACCGGATCACCGTGGGTGCGCGTGAGTTGTCGTATGTGAAGTATATGGTTTATATTCTTTTTATGGTGTTTGCATTTGGGGCGTTGGCCTTTATTTTTGTAAAAATGGCCATCCAGTTCTATTATATCCCAATCATCCTTGAACTCGTCATTCTTTTGTATCTGATTCCCAGGCTCTCCCTGTCGCTGGTGTATGCGGCGCTGGGAGTTGTCGGTTTTGAGTTCTACGAGGTGTGGCGTGTGACCCGCGGGAATGGGTGGCGGTTGGGCGGTGTCGTGGCGGTGGTGAGCGTGCCGCTGATGATCTTGAGTGCTGTGTTGCCGACCCTCACGTTTTTTTTCCAGATCCAATCGGGCACGCTCGTCATCCTCTCCGCTGTCATCAATCTTGTGTCCGATGTTCTGTTCATGATCGTGATGCCGATCACCTTGGGTGTGATGTACCGCTGGTTGCGGGAGTTTGGCCCCAAGGATCCGGATGAGCCGGAGGCGTGCGTTCCGGGTTGAGGCCGGATCCCTGCCGGGAGGGACGACCGATCCCGGGGTCAAAAAAAGAAACGGCCCGTTTCCCTTGAGTGGAAGACGGGCCGTTCTTCGTTTCGCGCGCGCGGATTTTGAGAATGCGCGCCGGGATCAGCGGGCACGGTGCGCGACGGGACGGATGCCATCCGGACGGAAGGTCTCGATCAACTGATTGTGAACCTTCTCGACGATCGCCAGCACGCGGCGCAGTTCCGACTCGGCCAGACGGTGCAGGGCGGTGAGTTGCTCGAGCAACGCCAATTCCGTGTCGCTCAGGCGGCTGAGGATGCGCTTGAACTCGCTCTCGGTCAGGCCGAGATGTTCGATTTTTTGCAGGGTTTCGTTGATGCGTTGTTTCATGGTGACGCTCCATGGCAAGAAAAAGGGTGTTCATGAGGGTGGTTGCGGCCACCGGATGAACGATTGACAAGCAAGGAGCAGGCCAAGAGATGAGGATGGGGTGGGTTGGTCGCGTGCCGCCATCCAAGCGAATGAAAAAATTCCCTTGATCGACGGTATCGGATCGAAACCGACGCGACTTGAGTTGAAAATCGGATTGGAATTTTTTTTTCTTTCCAAGCCGGTCATCCGGCTGCGCGCGCGCCTTCATCGCGACATGGCGCGGCACGGAGCAGGTGATTCGTGTTGCAGGGAAGAATCAATTGATTGAAAATCAACAAGAAACCCATAAAATTTTCGTGGCACAAATCACCCCTTATCGGATTCATCGGTTTTATCGTATTGCTACTTTAGTAAAAAGAAATACTGTATGAAATACTGAAAAAATCAACCAACCTCGAACAAATCAACTTTGTCAAGTTGATTTGTTCGAATAAAAAATCAAAAACAGCCCATTTTTTTGTTAAGATTGTCTTGAGGTGGGTCGATAAACAGGGCAAGACGAACCGGAACCGGCATGACCGGGTTCGAACAAATCAACTCGTCACGCGCCTGTTCCTTGGATCACGAATGCGCATCACCCACTATTTGTCAGGAGTCTTGAATCATGGCGATTTCCATCAATACCAACATGGCCTCGATCATGGCGTACAAGGGGCTGCAATCCACCTCGAATGCGTTGGGAAAAAGCATGCAACGCTTGGCCAGTGGCCTGAAAATCAATACCGCGCGGGATGACTCTGCCGGTCTGGCCATCGCCACGCGCATGCAGGCCCAGATTCGCGGTCTCAACGCGGTGCAGCAGAATGCCAACGATGGTGCCTCCTTGAGCGACGTGGCCTATGCGGCCCTGGCCGAGACCGACAATGCCTTGCAGAGCATTCGGGAGATCGCCGTGGAGGCGCGCAACGCCACCCTCTCCAGCTCGGATCGTACCGCCCTGCAACTGACCGTCTCCGAGTTGGTCTCCGAGGTGCAACGCATCGCCACCGGAACCGCCTTCAACAAGATCAACCTGTTGACCGGATCGTTCGCCAACAAGTCGTTCCAGGTGGGTGCCAATGCCGGGGATACGGTGACGTTCACCATCGATACCGCCAGCCTGGAGGGTTTGGGTATGGGGGCCGCCGGGGTCAACGCGGATGTCACCACCGCCGCCTTGGCCAGTACGACCATCACGACGATCGATACGGCCATCAGCAGTGTCAGTGCCATTCGCGCCCAGTTGAGCGGCATGCAGAGCCGTTT
Source organism: Candidatus Magnetaquiglobus sp. (assembly GCF_058402785.1). NCBI lineage: Bacteria > Pseudomonadati > Pseudomonadota > Magnetococcia > Magnetococcales > Candidatus Magnetaquicoccaceae > Candidatus Magnetaquiglobus > Candidatus Magnetaquiglobus sp. The sequence continues at coordinate 13,706 of NZ_JBZVFG010000006.1, read as the reverse complement.
CGAGTCGGTGCTTGCCACTGCCACCGCCACCGCCGATGCCTACACCGCTTCGCGCTCCTCGATCATGGATGCGGATGTGGCCCTGGAGTCGGCCAACATGACCAAATATTCGATTTTGCAGCAGGCGGGTATTTCGGTGTTGGCGCAGGCCAATCAGCAGCCGAGCATGTTGTTGAAGCTGTTGGAATGACGCTTCGTTTCGGGCGCCGGCGGTTCGCGTCGGCGCCCGAAGGGTGGCGGGATCATCGCGAGGCGGGAAGCAGTTGGTCGAAGAGCGTGGCCAGTTTTTGGGCCTGGAGGCGTCTGGAAAAGCCGGCGACCACGGTGGGGTCCGGGAGTTGCGGGGTTCCGGCGCGCAGATGCTCCAGGAACGGGACGAGGGCGGCTTGAAGGGCCGTTTCGTCGTTCAACGAGGTGATCGACTCCAGACCCGCCTGCCGCAGGATGCGCGCCGAATCCCCGTGTTGGCCGGTGAGCGCCAGGATCGGGCGCCGGGCGCGCAGGTATTCGAAGAGCTTGGCCGGGATGAGGTGATCGAACCCCTCGCCCTGAAAGAGCAGCAGACCATCGACCTGGAACATCTCCTGGATCGCCTGAAGATAGGGCAGGGCCGGCGCGGTGACCACCATGTCGTTCAGTCCCCGCTTGCGGATCATGGCCTGAATGATCTCGTCGTGGGCCGTGGCGCGCAGAATGATCCGGAGTCCGATGCGCTTCGGGCCGTTCTCGTCGGGTGAGCCGATCGCGCCAAGGCGGCGCAGCTCCGCCAGGACGTTGAGAAACGCGCCGGGATTGCGTTCGTCGCCACCGGTGTAGAGCGTGCCGCCATGCACCAGGGTCAGGGGTTCGGGGTTGGGCAGGAGCGGTTTGGAGAGCGCGTCGCAACGGCGGAAAATCCGTTCGTCGTAGCCGTTGAGGATGATCTCCCATTTTTCCGCCGGAATTTCCGGGTAACGGGTGCTCAAGAAACGGTGCAGTCCGGGTGTGGTGACCGCGATGCGCGTGCAGCGTTGGATGGTCTTGCGTTCCAGGTTGGCGAAGGTTCTCTTGAGCGTGGGATCGGTCGGGTGTTGCCCGGTGACCAGCGGGTCGCGCAGGTCGGCCACCCAGGGGATGCCGGTGAGTCGGTGCAGGGTGCGGGCGATCAGCAGCGTGGTGGGGATCGGATAGGTGCTCCAGATTACCTGGGGGCGGTGTTCAAGGATCAGACGCAGCCCCTGGATCACGGCGCCGGGATACCAGCTTGACCAGCGGTCCGGCCAGGCGGTCAGACGGGCATAGCGACCGCGAATGGCCAGATGGCGTCCCGAGTCCAGGGCGAATACCCGTTGCACCCGGATATCCGGGGGGATCTCCTCCTCCTGGGCCGGGTCGATTCGTTCGTGGGCCTGGGCGCGGGTGGTCAGAACGATCGGCTCCCAGCCGAACTCCGGCAGATCCCGCGTGAAACTCAATGCCCGATGGGTGCCGCTCGCCAGCGCGGGGGGATAGTGAAAGGCGATCATCAAGACGCGTTTCACCTTGGATCCTCCTTCGGGTTTGCCATGGTCGGGGCGTGCATGGGGTCTCCCCTTGTCAGCAAAGTTTGGCACGTTTTGTCTCATCCTTCGGTTGTCCAGCCCCGTTCGGTTGTCGTTCCCAGCCAAGATTACCGGAATCCACCTCCATTTTCCATGATCCTTTAACGGAATGTTGCCGGGGATGCCCCCGGGAGCGTGGATCCCGCCATTGACCGCGCCGGACCGTTTGCCCATAATGATTTTCATGTCCCAGGTGCGTCCGAGGGGCGTCGGATCGGGTTGAGGGGGAGGGCCGGTGAAGGAAGGGAGTGAAGTCGTCTCGAAGCTCGCCACCCAGGAAGGGATGGATCCGCCCAACCCTGCGGGGGATCCCCAGCCCGACCAGCCTGGCCATCAGCTTGCGCCGCTTGACGAGGAGCGGGCCCGTTTCGAGCGCGAACGGTCCGTGACGCGCCGCGCTCGCGAGCGGTTCGTCGCGATTGCCAGCCACGAGTTGCGCTCCCCACTGAATGCCATTGTCGGCATGCTCGATCTGCTGCATGCCACCCGTCTGGAGGCCGAACAGAGCGCCTGTCTGGATGTGGCCCGGCACGCCGCCGGTCATCTCCAGACCCTGGTGAATCTCCTGCTCGATACCGCCCGGATCGAATCCGGCGAGTTGTCGCTTCGGGAGACCCCTTTCAAACTGGTCGAACGGATCGAGGCGTGCGTGGGACCCCATGAGCGGCGCGCCCGTGACAAGGGGGTGATCTGGCGCACGCGGATCGATGGGCAGCTTCCGGAGTGGGTGCGGGGCGATGCGACCCAGGTGGCCAGCATTCTGGATGCGCTTCTGGATAACGCGGTCAAGTTCACTTCCGAGGGGGAGATCACCCTCGAGGTGCGTGTCGCCAGTCGGGAGCCGGGACGGGTGGTGGTGGTGCTGGCGATCCGGGATACCGGCATCGGCATCCAGCCCGGACTGGAGGCGCGGATCTTCGAACCGTTTGTGCAAGGAGATGGCGAATCGACCCGCAGGCATGGCGGCATGGGGTTGGGATTGAGTCTGGCGCGTGGCCTGACCGCCCTTCTGGACGGCAAGGTCTGGTATCGGAGTGCGCCGGGGGTGGGATCGACCTTTTTCGTGGCGTTGCCATTCGGCGTCGTGCCGACCCCGGAGGCGGTGCAGGCCGAAACCGGAACCGCGAATGGGGCCTGCGAGATGGCCGTGACCCGCGGCGCGGATGCCGGTGGCCTGAGCGCCGGCATCCGCGAGCTGATCGCCCTGATCGACGCGCGGGATCCCAAGGCCGAAAAACAGGGCGCCCGGTTGGCCGTGGCCCTGGCCTCCACCCAATTGCGCGGCTCCCTGGCCAGCGTGGTCCAGGCCATCCGTCGGGAGGACTACCCCGCCGCCGGAACCCTGGCGCGCAAACTGTCCAAGGTTTTGGCCGTTCTGAACGGATAGCGCACCGGCATGGACGCGGGACTCCTCTCACTGTTTCTGGCCGCGCTGCTGGCGGCCACCATCCTGCCCTTCTCCTCCGAGGCGCTCCTGGCCGGCATGGTCTTGAACGGCTCCTTCGCCCCCTGGCATCTCTGGGTGGCGGCCACCGTCGGCAATGTCCTCGGCGCGCTGATCAACTGGTATCTGGCCCGGTTCTGTCTTAAATTTCAGGATCGGCGCTGGTTTCCGGTCGATGCCGAGACCCTGCGCAAGGGAGGGGAGCGGTTTCGCGTCTGGGGCGAGTGGAGCCTGCTCCTCTCCTGGGTGCCGGTGATCGGCGATCCGCTCACCTTTGCCGCCGGGGTGCTCGGGGTGCCGATCTGGCGGTTTCTGTTCTGGGTTTCCCTCGGCAAGGGGGGGCGCTATTATCTGGTATTGACGCTGTTATGAGGGTGACCGTGGGAATCGGATGCGCTGGAAGGGCTTCCTTGCAAGGGGGCCGGTCTGGGCGGGGAGGAGACGGGTGAGCATCAACCTGGCGGATCTCGTCGATCCGCGCCAACTACAGAGCATGGCGGAGGCCCTGTATCGGATCTCCGGCATCCCCATCGGCATCATCGGCGTCGATGGCCGGGTGCTGGTGGCCACCGGCTGGCAGGAGGTCTGCGCCCACTACCATCGCGTCCATCCCGCCTGTCTGGAGCGTTGTCTCGCCTCGGACCGTCACATCGTGAAGACCCTCCCAACCCTCCCCCCGGATGGCTACATCGAATACAAATGCCTGAACGGCATGTGGGATCTGGCCATCCCCATCCTGGTGGACGGACACCATCTGGCTACCTGCTTTCTCGGTCAGTTCTTCTACGAGCACGAACCCATCGATCGCGCCTTTTTCCGTGAGCAGGCCGGCCAGCACGGTTTCGATCCGGATGCCTATCTGGCCGCGATCGAAAAGGTGCCGGTCTTCTCCAAGGAGAAGGTCCAGGGGATCATCGCCTACAACCGGCAGTTGGTGTCGATGATCTCCGAGTTGGGCCTGAGCCATCTGCGCCAACGGGAGCGGGCCTCGCGTCTGGAGACGATGCACGCCCAGCTCCTCATCGAAATCGGTCAGCGCATCGCCGCCGAGGAGGCGCGCGATCGATTCTTCAACCTCTCCCCGGATCTCTTCGCCATTCTGAGTCAGGACGGTCGCCTGTTGAATTTCAATGCCGCGCTTTGCGAGGCGCTGGGGTACTCCAGGGAGGAGCTGGCCGAGATGCCCCTGGATGCCCGCATGCACCCGGAGGATCGCGAATCGGCCCTCCAGGAGATCCAACGGGTGTTTTCAGGCGGGGAGCCCGGCGTCTTTACCTTGCGCCTGATCGATCGGAGCGGCAATCCGCTCTGGACCGAATGGACCGGGGTGGTGGATGGTCAGTCGCTGCATGTGGCCGGTCGCGATGTCACCGAACAACACCGGCAACAGGAGTCCATGGCGCGCGAGATCGAGGCGCGCAAGCGGGCCGAGGCCGATCTTCTGGCCACCCGTGACCAGTTGCGGCTCCAGATCGCCTGCATCAACCGCATCCAGGGGTTGTTCATCGGAGAGTCCGACCCGGACGAACTGTTCGAAACCCTGCTGTTCGAGATCCTCACGCTCACCGCGAGCGATTATGGCTTCATCGTCGAGGTGCGCCGGCAAACACCGGGGGAGGTGAATCTTGCCTGTCTCTCCGTGTTGACGCGCGATGGCGAGGGGGTGTTGCGTCCGGATGGGGAGGGAGGGGTGGCCTCTTCGTGGTGCGTCGCGGGGGATCACTGCCTGTTCGCGCGGTTGATCGACACCGCCCAGCCGCTCTTCGTCAACGAGGTGGATGCCAGCCTGGCACAGTGCGGCCTGCCGCGGGGACATCCCCCGATCCGCGCCATTCTCGGCATGCCGATCAAGCGGGGCGGGGAGATCCTGGCGGTGCTGGGTCTGGCCAACCGACCCGCCGGATACGACTCCGGCATGATCGACTATCTGGAACCGGTGGTCGCGGCCAGCGCGCGGATTATCGAAGGGTTTGGCAATCGGCGCCGCCGCCTGGAGACCGAAACCCTGCTGCGCAAGAGCGAGGAGTTGTTGCGCGCCACCTTCGAATCGACCCGGAGCGGCATTCTGGTGGTCGATCGTCACGGTCGCATCCTGCGCACCAATGCCCGTTTTCGGGAGATGTGGCGCATTCCCGCCGATCTGCTCGCGGATGGTCGCGATGAGGTTCTGCTGCCATTCGTCATTCGCCAGCTCAAGGATCCGGATCGGTTCCTGGCGCGGGTGAAATCGATTTACGAAACCGACGACATCGATGTCGATCTGCTGTCTTTCATCGATGGACGGCTTTTCGAACGCTATTCCGAGCCCCTTTCCGGCGAGGGCGAAACCCGTGGCCGGGTCTGGATCTTCACCGACATCACCGAACGGATGCGCGCCGAGGCCGCCGTGGCGGAGAACGAACGGCGTCTGCGCGAGATCGCCTCGACCCTGGCGGAAGGGTTGTACACGGTGGGTCGCGACTGGCGCATCACCTTCATCAATCCCACCGCCCTGCGCATCCTCGGCTGGCGCGAAGAGGAGGTGCTGGGCCACTCTTCCCACCTGCTGTTCCACCACTCCTATCCGGATGGCACGATGTATCTGGCCTCGGATTGTTATATCTCCGAGGTGATGAAGGGCACGGTGGTCAACACCGATGCCGATTGGCTGTGGCGCAAGGATGGCACCTGTTTCCCGGTGGCCCTGATCGCATCGCCCATCGAGCGGGATGGCGCGATCCAGGGGGCGGTGGTGGCGTTTCGAGACATCACCGAGCGCAAACAGGCCGAGGAGGAGCTGCGTCTCGCCAAGGAGCAGGCCGAACAGGCGGCACGGGTCAAGGGAGATTTTCTGGCGGCGATGAGCCATGAGATCCGCACCCCGATGAACGTGGTGCTGGGCATGTCGGAGTTGTTGCTCGAGACCCCCCTCGATGTCAATCAGCGTCGCTACGCCGAAACCATGCACCACTCGGGCAAGGCGCTGCTCGGGGTGCTCAACGACGTGCTCGACTTCTCGCGCATCGAGGCCGGACGCTTCTCCCTGCTCGATCTGCCCTTCTCCCCGGTGCGGGTGGTCGAGGAGACCGCCCGTCTGATGCGTGTCGCCGCCCGCGAGAAGGGGTTGGTGCTGGGCGAGACCATTGCCGTCGATCTGCCCGAGCTGGTCTTGGGCGATGATGGCCGGGTGCGGCAGGTGTTGTTGAACCTGTTGAGCAATGCCATCAAGTTCACCCATCAGGGCAGGGTGGATGTGGGGCTCTCCTGGTACGATCCGGGACAGGATGCGCTGTTGTTTCAAGTCGCCGATACCGGCATCGGCATCTCGGAGGAGCAGGCGCGCAATGTGTTCGAGCAGTTCACCCAGGCGGATGCCTGGATCACGCGCCGCTATGGGGGCACGGGGCTGGGATTGGCCATCTGCCGGCGGCTGGTGGAGCTGATGGCGGGACGGATCTGGGTGGAGAGTCGGCTGGGCGAGGGGAGTCTGTTCCGGTTCGTGCTGCCGGTCCGGCGGGTCATGAAGCGCGACGCGACCGCATCCGGGGAGACGGTATCCGTGGCGTCGGTCGAGGAGCGTCCACTACGGATTCTGTTGGCCGAGGATGTGGAGGAAAATCGGGAACTCATGGCCGCCTACCTGGCCAAGACACCCCATCGGCTGACCATGGTCGAGGATGGGGAGGAGGCGGTGCGACAGGTACGCGCGGAGCCGTTCGATGTCGTGGTGATGGATGTGCAGATGCCGGGCATGGACGGTTACACGGCCACCCGTCTGATTCGCGCCTGGGAGGCTGAACAGGGCCGCTCTCCCCTGCCGGTCATCGCCCTTTCCGCCCACGCCATGGAAGGGGAGATGGAGCGCAGTCGCGAGGCGGGTTGCACTCTGTATCTTTCCAAACCGATCCGCAAGAAGGTGTTGATCGATGCCTTGCGCTGGATCGGCTCCAGGGCTGGGGGGCAGGCATGAAGGAACGTCCCCATTTTTCCCATTACCTGGAGCTGTTGCATGGTCGGGTCACCGGCTGGGTGATTCTCGTCATTTCGGTGATCATCACGGTGCTTGCCTGGCACACCTCCAACGCCTATCAGGAAAAACGGGCTCAGGAGCGGTTCGATTTTCGGGTCGAGGAGGCCAAGTGGTCGATCCTGAAGCGTATGCGCGAGTATGAGCAGGTGTTGCGCGGCGGGGTGGGGCTGTTCAACGCCTCGGACGAGGTGACCCGGAACGATTGGCATCGCTATGTGACCACGCTCCGGATCGATACCTACTGGCCCGGCATTCAGGGGATCGGTTTTGCCTATCTGTTCGCGCCCGAGCATAAACAGGCGCTGATCGATCAAATCCGCGCCCAGGGGTTCCAGCAGTTTGATGTGCTCCCTTTCGGGGAGCGGGATCCATACAGTTCGATCATCTATCTGGAGCCCTTCGAGGGACGCAACCTGCGCGCTTTCGGTTACGACATGTGGTCCGAACCGGTACGGCGCGCGGCCATGCAACAGGCCCGCGATACCGGCGAGGCGGCTCTCACCGGCAAGGTGACCCTGGTGCAGGAGACCGAACGGGATGTGCAGCCGGGCGTTCTGATGTATCTGCCGGTCTATCGGGATGGCATGGCCACCACGAGCGTGGAGGAGCGGCGTCGCGCTTTGTTGGGATTCGTTTACAGTCCGTTCCGGATGCGCGATCTGATGGAGGGGATTCTGGGACTGGGCGTCCCGGATCTCGATTTCGAGTTGTACGATGGCATGGCGGTCGAACCCGGTCAACAACTGCACGCCACCCATCCGGATCGAGTCGTCAAGTCCGATGCGCGCTATGCGCGGGAGAGTCGTTTGGAGTTGCCGGGCGGACGCATCTGGCTGGCGCGTTTCACCTCCCGTCCCGAATTCGAGATCGAGCTGGCGAGTCGGCAACCGTTGATCATCGCGCTTCTCGGCATGCTGGTGGACCTTCTGTTGTTCGTCAACGTGCTTGCCCTTTCCGGACAGAAGGAGCGGGTGCAGCACAAGGCCGAGGAGATCGCCAGCGCCTTGAACCAGGCCGAACGGCGTTATCGGCAGATGGTGGAGAATGTCCGGGATATCATTTTTCAGACCGATGCCGAAGGTCATTGGACCTTTCTGAACGCGGCCTGGGAGGAGGTGAGCGGTTTTCCGGTCCAGGAGTCGGTGGGACGGCCATTCCTTGACAATGTTTATCCGGACGACAGGGAGCGTGCCATGGCGCAGTTCGCCAAGATGATGCGTGGCGAATTGCACTATCTTCAGGATGAGTATCGGGGCGTGCATCGCAACGGCGAGATGGTGTGGGTGGAGGTTTATCTCTCCGTATTGACCGACGACCGGGGCGTGCCGATCGGGAGTTCCGGGGTGTTGCGCGACGTGACCATGCGCAAGCAGGTCGAGATGGTGATGATGCGGGCCAGAGACGCGGCGGAATCGGCCAACCGTGCCAAGTCGGAGTTTCTGGCCAACATGTCCCATGAGTTGCGTTCGCCGTTGAACAGTCTGTTGATTCTTTCGACGTTGCTCTCCAGGGATGCCAATCTGACCCCCGAGCAGTTGGAGTCGGTGCGGGTGATTCACGAGAGCGGTCGGGATCTTTTGAACATGATCAACGACATTCTCGATCTTTCCAAGATCGAGGCCGGGCGCATGGAGTTGGTGGCCGATGAGCTGTATCCGGACCGTTTCGTCCGTGAACTTTTGGATCCGTTTCGTGTTTTTGCCACCAGCAAGGGGGTGGGGTTGGCCTGCGAGCTGGTTGGGGAGTTGCCGGAGGTATTCGTCACGGATGGCGGCAAGCTCAAGCAGATCTTGAACAACTTTCTCTCCAACGCCTTGAAGTTCACCGATTCCGGTGGGGTGATGTTGCGGGTTCGCCGGGTGGAAGGGTCTGTCGGCAGGCGGGTGTTGTTGTTCCAGGTCGAGGACAGCGGGATTGGCATTCCGGGGGACAAGCTGGATATGATCTTCGAGAGTTTCCGCCAGGTCGATGGGGCGATGAGTCGCAAATATGGGGGGAGCGGTTTGGGTTTGTCGATCGCGCGCAAGCTTGCCGATCTTTTGGGTGCTCGGATCGAGGTGCGCAGTCGCGAGGGACGAGGCAGTCTTTTCTCCCTCACCCTGACCGAGATGGAGCGTTCGGTGTTGGCGATCCCTTCGGATCCATGGGAGTTTTCGTCTCCGCCGGGTGATGGGGCGAAGGTGGATGGGGTGCTGATGCAGGAGCCCAAGGAGGCGGCTCAACCGGAACCGTTGCGTATTTGCGGCAAGCCGGTGACGGTGCTGGTGGTGGATGACGACATGCGCATGGCCTTTTCCATTGCCAGCGGTTTGCAGAAGCGTGTGGAGCATGTTCTTCTGGCTGCCAACGGGGTGCGGGCTTTGCGGGAGTTGGAGAGTCATCCCGAGGTTGATGCCATGGTATTGGACATTCGCATGCCGGAGATGGACGGTTTGGAGACCATGCGGATGTTGCGGGCGGATCCTCGGTATGCGCATCTGGTGATTCTCGTTCTGACTGCTCGGGCTGCTCCGGAGGATGAGGTGCGGTGTCTGGAGGCGGGTGCCGATGCCTATCTGGTCAAACCGGCCTCGATGGAGGTGATCTGGAGCAGGCTTGAAGCGTGTCTCGTGATGCGGGAGGGGGATAAGGGGAGGAGATAAGGGGAGGGTGACCGTGGGTGCGTGGTAGCGCGGTCAGGATACCAAGTGTTGCAGGGGACCGGGGAGCGCAAGGTACCCGGCGGAGGTTCGGAGGCAGAGCCTCCGAGGTTTTGTCTTTACCTCTGGGCTTCGCCCCGAACCCCACCAGGGGCCATTGGCCCCTGGACCCCGCCAGTTGTTCCGCCTAATCCCTCCTCTGCCCCTCCTCTACCGATGTCCGTACCCGATTGGCCGCCTGCGCATACAGCTGATCCAAACCAAGAAACAACTCCCGCCGCAAATTGTCAAAACGATCCATCTCCGCGACGGCAGTATCCAACTCCTGTCGATCCGCTGCCGAAACCACCGCACGGGCAGTCTCGTGAACCGCCATGTGTACCGCACCCAACTCCCGGAAGACCTCCAGATCACCGAAACGGGCCGTTCCCTCCCCATCATACCACTTGCCAAAGTCGCACTCGTGACCGCTGGCGACCTCCTGGGGACGCAGACGCGCACGCCCACGCACCACATGCTCCAATCGCCCCAGCCACTTCATGTGCGCCTGCTTGACCATACGCGCGTCAAAGGGGGCCGCCCCCACATCCTTGCCCTGCAAGGCTTCGCTCAACGCCGCGCTGGTCTCCTGACTCACCACGGTCAACTTGCCCGCATGACGGATCGATCCATCCAGGAAATTAAGCAGTTGAATCGAGCGCATCATCATCTTTTGTACCTCGACCGAGGAGGTGTAGATCTCTACCGATGAGAATTGCATCGCCTGGGCACTCTCTTGCGCCAGATTCGAGAACTCTGCGGCGCGTGCGGCGTTCGTGGCCACATTGCCGGCGGAACGGGCGATCTCGGTGGTGCCCAAAGCCGCTTCCTCGGCGGCACGCGCCACTTCGTTGGCCGCCTGCAACAACTCCGAAGCGTTGCGCGTCACCTCGTCGGTCGATTGCGTGACCCGATCCATCGATTCGGTGATCTTCGTGACCGAACGGGTCTGATGATCCACGGAACGGGCAATCTCCAGATTCATGTCGGCAATGGTCTGGATCACATCGACGATCCGGTCCGCTCCGTCGGCCACGGTCTTGGAACGGATCTGCATCTGATCGATGCGTTCGCCAATCGTCACCGTCGCGTCCGAGGTCTGCTTGGCCAGCGCCTTGACTTCGTTGGCCACCACCGCGAACCCCTTGCCGGCCTCGCCGGCACTGGCCGCCTCGATGGAGGCGTTCAAGGCCAACATGTTGGTCTGCTCGGCGATGGCGTTGATCTCGCCAACCACATTGCGAATATCCTGGGCCGCGTTGGTCAACTCCTGAATCGAGATCACCATCCCCTGAGATTGATCGTTGGCCTCTTTGGAACGCTCCTCGGCCATGCGGCATCGGTCGCGGATTCCGGCCTGCTCCCCGGTGACGCTCGCCAAAGCCCCGGAAACCGACTGGATGGCCTGATTGACACTGGCCAGATTGTCGTTCACCTGGGCCAGATTGGCGCTCATCTGCTCGGCGGCGGCAGCCATGGTCTGCACGTTCACGCTGGCCTGCTCCGAGGCCGCCGCGATCGAGGAGACATCCCCGGACAGGGTGCCGGCAGCCTGGGTCACCTCCTCGACATGCTCCTTGGTGATGCTGATCTTGACGTTGAGTTTCTGACTCTCCTCATCCAGGTGGTCGTTCTTGGCCACCACCTTTTCCGCCAGATCGAAGGTGAGCCTGGAATCTTCGCCCAAGGTCTCCTTGAGAAGCATCTGCTCGTCGGCCACGGCCTGAATGGTGGCCGATTGCAACTGAATGGTGCGCACCATGTGGGTCAGACCATCGGCCATCTGGTTGATGCCGACACCGATGGAGAAAATTTCGTCGTGTTTGGGCGGGATGTCGATCCGTGTGGTCAGGTTGCCCCGCGCCATCTCCCCGACCACCTGCTGAATCCGGTTGATCGGTTGGATCACGCTTCTGGAGATGACCCAGGCCAAGAATCCCATGACCGCCAGAAAGCCCCCGATCGCGCCCAAAAAACGCAGCGACTTGAGCCGGAATTCGCTCTCCACGTCATCCACGTACAGGCCGGTTCCGACGATCCACTGCCAGGGCTCGAACCCCTTCACATAGGAGATTTTCGGTTGCGGCTCGTCCATGTTCGGCTTCGGCCAGCGGTAATCCACGAACCCGGCGCCAGACTCGCGCACGGTTTTGACGAACTCGTTGAAGAGAAATTTGCCGGCAGGATCCTTGAAGCTGGAGAGATCCGTGCCATCCAGCTTGGGTTTGTAGGGGTGCATCACCATGTTGGGATGCATGTCGTTGATCCAGAAATACTCGACCTCGCGATAGCGCATGGACTTGACGGCAGCCTTGGCCTGTTGCTGGGCGGCCTCGCGGGTGAGTTCCCCCTTGGCCTCCAAGGCCTGGTAGTGTTGCAGCACGCTGTACGCGCTCTCCACCAGAACGTTGGCGAGCATTTTTTTATGGTCCATCAGATCGCGACGTTCGATGCCCAGCTGGATCATCCCACCGGCCACGATTCCGATGAAGATGATGATCAGCATAAGCCAAAGGCGCGTATTGACACGCAGTTGTTGCAAGAATCGAAAGATACGCTCCATGTGCGACGCTTCCCATGTTGAAAGATGCTACCAGAGAGTCGGTATCGGACTGATTTTTCCGAAGAGGTTGTTTGGCAAATGCCAAACAGCCGACGCGGGCCGGGCCATTCATGGCCTGCCAAATTGCGCGGCAATTTGAGAAGCATGAATCATTTTTTCGATTCGTGCAGGTTTGGTGATTCCATTCATGGAATCACCAAACAGCCTCTTAATATAGGCATGATGCAAGCGTGGGTATCTTATGGGATGGTCAGGTGGATCGCAATGAAGAATTTACGATGGTTTGTTCGGTTTTTTTTGTGACACCACGCATGATCAATGAATTTTTGGATTGATAAAACGGGTATGCGGGTGTTCAGGTGACGACAAAGGAATCCATGGATGATCCGGATGCACGTTGTTTCGTTCGTCAAGCGCCAAGACGCGCCCGCACGGAATGGCGCGCACGAATCTCCCTGCCACCCCCGCGCGTGTCGGGTTCGGGTCTCAACCGGGCAGACGATAGATGGTGGGCGCGGCCTGGACCACCGGCACCTTGAGGTTGTTCAAGGTTTCGGAGTGGCCGACGAACAGATAGCCGCCCGGCGAAAGATAGCGGCAGAACTTGTTGATGAGCCGCTCCTGGGTGGGGCGGTCGAAGTAGATGATGACGTTGCGACAGAAGATCACATCCATCTTTTCGCGCAGGCCGAAGTCGGCATCCATGAAGTTCAGACGCCGGAAGTTGACCATGGCGCGGATTTCCGGGGCGATGCGCACCAGTTTTTTGGTGGGATCCTTGCTTTTGAGGAGATATTTGCGTTTCAGGGTCAAAGGAACCGGACCCACCTTGTCCATGTCGTAAACCGCGTCCGAGGCGCTGCGCAGCACCCGGCTGGAGATGTCGGTGGCCAGGATGCGGGCCCGGAAATTGATGCCCGGATAGTGCTGGGCAAACTCCTTGAGCACCATGGCCAGGGTGTAGGGCTCCTCGCCCGTGGAGCAACCGGCGCTCCAGATCATCAGTTCGCGGCGCACGCCGGCACCCGAGGTTTTGATCAATTCCGGCAGGACATTTTGGGCCAGGTATTCGAAATGGCCCGGCTCGCGGAAGAAATCGGTCTTGTTGGTGGTCACGATGTCGATGAACTGGATCAACTCCTCGCCGGAGTGTTCCGGATCGAGCACCCAGTCGATGTACTCCTTGAAGGAGTGCAGACCCACCTGCCGGAGCCGTTTCTGGATCCGGGCGGTGAGCATGGTTTTTTTGCTGGGCGGCATCATGATGCCGCACTGCGTGTAGATGAAGTCGCTCAGACGTTGGAAATCCTTGTCCGAGATCCCGGCATGCGGGTCGTGATCAGCACCAAAGGCATTCATGTGACTCGTAATCCCGTATTAGGGCGTGTTGACATTCAATAATAATATCAACCCTATTCAAGCCAGATCATAA
>NZ_JBZVFG010000005.1:60871-121980 GCF_058402785.1 Candidatus Magnetaquiglobus sp. | reverse complement strand
GGGAGTCGTTTCCGTTTTTTGGAAACGACTCCCGTATTTTGCACGCAGCCTTGCGAGAAACGATGCATCCCAAAATAGGTGCGGTTTACAACAGGACCAACTGGCCGTCACGCACCTCCGAGGGGATCACCTCGAGGCCGGCGTTGCCGGCGGGATTCAGACACTGGCCGGACTCCAGATCGAAAATCCAGTTGTGGACCCGACACTCCACCCGGTCGCCATGGTCGGTCCCCTTGCAGAGATTGGCCTTGGAGTGGGGGCAGCGGGCGCTGTAGACGATGGCCTGGGTTTCGTCGGTGCGAAAGACGATCATGTTCGCGCCCGGGCGTTGCACGGTCTGCATGCGCCGCAACGGGAAGTCGTTCACGGCGCCGAGCCGTTTGTCGTTGGGCAGGGTGGGGGTGTCGTCCGGGATCTCCGGGAGCAGATCCATTTCGCGCATGATGTCGATGGCATCGAGAACCTTGTTGAGGCCGGCGGCAGGGAAGGCCATCAGCACCGCATCCAGGATCTCCTCGCGGCTGGCGCCGGCCTTGAGCGCCTTGGGGGCGTATTGGCGCAGGCCGCGTTCCGTGCCGACCGTCACCTTGGTGACGATCTGGATCAGGTGACGGGTCTTTTCGTCGAGGGCCTGGACGCTGTGCTTGTAGAATCCGAGCAGATGGGTGGCCGCGTCGGGACGGGATTTGGCCAGATAGGTGAGGGCTTTGGACATGGGGGTATCCTTGATTGTCTGATGTTGCGGATGGGTTGATGTGGATCGTTGTCACTGCGTCACAGCTTATATCGGATGGCGTCGTCGGGTCAACGCGGGCAGGGAGGATCTTTCCCAAGGATGGGGGATTCCTGGATGGGGTTGGTTGTCTGGATTGATTGTTTTGATGAATGGGATCGAGAATGTTGATAGGTGCGGAGCGTGGTTGGAATGACTCAGGGTCATGGATCGGGTCTTGTTTTTATGAGATTTTTTGAATGGATTCTTATTTTATTGACCGGTCAATTCATTTCTTCTCGTGTTTGTATTGATAATAGATTTGTTTATTGGAGAGTTCTTGTATGGAAATATACTTATAATCATTCAAAAAACAATTTAAAAAAATCCGACGCCATGTAAGAAAATGTATTGACCCGACGATCGTTGTGGTCATATGCTGCATCGCGGAAGTGATTAATGCAAGGCAGTCCGCTCCAACCGGGTGGGGTCGGAATTTTGGTAGCCAATTCAACGCGTCGATGATGAGGGTGTCATGGAGATCATGAATGGGGATACCTACATCGTGCCATCCAGTGGTTGGTCGGGTGTGCGTGGCAAGTGGCCGCTGGTGGCGCGGGAGGAGACGGATGCCTCCGTCGAAACCGAGTTGCCGATGGGATTGACGCCGGAGTTCCTTCTGGATCTGTTTCAATTCCACATGGCCTGGTTGAGCCGGGTCTCGGGCCTGAAAGAGAACGAAGCCAAACGACGCGTGGTGTCGCTGTTGAAATCCGGACGGATCGGCTATCAGGATGATTCCGGCAACAAGCGCATTCTGCCGGAAGATGCCATTCTGTGGGTGATTCGTCACGCCTGATGGCGGCGTGGCGCGAGCGGAACCCCCAACCGCATGATCCCGTCCGATGGGGTTGGGTCGGGCCGGATGGCGTGCGTCAAACGGGCCTGGAGCGCGTGAAAGGGTGTTTGTACAAGACGTGACACGGGGTGAAAAAAATCGTTTGCTTTTGGCCTGGATTGTGATATATGCTATAAAATGAGACGGCAGTCGTATCGAGAGCACAGCCTAGTTTGCATGCTGCAGGGCGTTCTGCCAATATGTTTAGCAACCATCAGGAACAAGTGAGAGTAACATGGCAGATCGTGAGACTGGAACCGTCAAGTGGTTCAACGAGGGCAAGGGCTTTGGTTTCATCGAGCGGGCTGGCGGCAAGGGGGACATCTTCGTCCACTTCAGCGCCATCTCCGGCTCCGGATTCCGTACCCTGACCGAAGGTCAGAAGGTGGAATTCAACGTGGTCGCGGGTGACAAGGGTCCGAAGGCGGAAAACGTCGTGACCCTGTAATCTGGCCGCGCAAACGTGCATGACGGGGGGACAATACCTTACACCCCCGACCATGGACCACCCTTGGGGAGTTCTTCGGTAACCGTGCACGATGGGGGAGACTATCCTCACCCCGCCATGGATCTCCCTTGTGGAGTTCTTGTGGAAAAATCGACGATCTGGCGGGATCGACAACGGGTGACCGTTCTGTCGATCCCGCTTTGAAAGTCAGCTGGTCTTGAAATTTTCTTGAATATAAACGTGCATGACTGGGGGCGTCCCCCTCTCAACCGTTGACCTTCCTGACGGGCATTCCACGGTCAATCAGACCAGATGGGGGAATCACTCCCTCACCCCCGACCGTTGACCTTCCTGACGGGCATTCCACGGTCAATCAGACCAGATGGGGAGAGATCCTCGACCGTTGACCTTCCTGACGGGCATTCCACGGTCAATCAGACCAGATGGGGGAATCACTCCCTCACCCCCGACCGTTGACCTTTTTGACGGGCGTTCCACGGTGAAAGGACGGACTCATTTTTTTTTATAAAATAGTTGACCGGTTGATTGGATCAGGAGTATTCCGGCATGGATTCCCATCTTGACCTCACCCCCGAAGCGTGGCGCGCGCGTCTGCCGGAGGAGTCCTATCAGGTGCTGCGCTGCGAGGGAACCGAACGTCCCTTTTCCAGTCCGCTCAACCAGGAATACCGCACCGGTCGGTTCGTTTGCGCCGGCTGCGAACAGGTGCTTTTCACCTCGATGATGAAATACGACAGTGGCACCGGCTGGCCGAGTTTTTCGGCGGCTCTTCCAGGAGCCCTGGATACCAGGGTCGATCGCAAGCTGTTGGTGCCGCGCACCGAATACCACTGTGCCCGATGTGGGGGGCATCAGGGGCATGTGTTCGAGGATTCCGGCTCGCCGACCGGCATGCGTTACTGCAACAACGGTCTGGCCTTGCGTTTTCTGGTCGATCCAGAGGCCTGATCGGGACGACATGGGCGCATCCGGGGCGACACGACGGTTGGTTCTGATGCGCGGTCTGCTGTTGGGGAGCCTGCTGGTGCCGGGCGGATGCGCCTTTTTGCCGGTTCGGCAGGGGATCCGGCGCGTGGGGAGTCAGACGCGGGTCGGGGGGCGTCTGGTTGGAGAGGATGCCCTGGTGTTGCCCGGCGATGAGATCGTCACCGGTCCCGAGGGGCGCACCGTGCTGGTGATGGGCGAGGATGCCTTTTTGTTGGGGGTCAATACCCGCATGCGTTTCGACATGCCTGGTGATCCCACCCCTCTCCCCACGCCCGCGCCGGGAGAGGAGCGCGCCGACATCCCCGACAGGTTGCGTTCGCCGGGGTTCACCCTGGAATCCGGACGGGTGTTGTCGGTGTTCGGGCACGGATCCCGCACCCTCAAGCTCCCCACCGCGATTCTGGGCATTCGCGGCACGGCGGTCTATCTGGAGGTGGTCCCGGAGCGGGATTATGTCTGTCTCTGTTATGGACGGCTCGAGATCCGCATGCGCGATGCGCCGGAGATCACCGAAACCTACGAGGCGCGTCACCACTCGGCGCGCACCCTGACCGCCGGCTCGCCGATCCGCAAGGCGCCGGGCGTCAACCACACCGATGAGGAGCTGTTCATGCTCGAGGCCCTGGTCAACCGGCGTCCCCCCTTCGAGGAGGGAGCGTACGCGGACCATTGAGGTTGTTTCCTGCCGCGTTTTTCCTGATCCGTATCGTGGAACTCCCGCCAGGGAGGTCCACGGTCGAGGCGTTCTCCCCCCATCCTTTGGTCGTTTTCGGCCCATCCCCCACGCCGTCGCGATGATGGCTTGTCAAGCGGCAATCGTCCGTGCCAGAATCCACTTCGAAACAGGCGTACTTTCAGAGGCGGTTCGGTTTGTCGAGCCCTGCCTGTCTGGCGGGGACCGGCACGGGGTGGTTGACCGGCCTGCCTGTCTTGTGACTTATCGTAAGGAAATGGCCATGCGCAACACGCCCGACAGTGATTCCCACTGGAGATCCACGACCAGGGAGAGGATCGGAAAAACCAGAAAACCCACCAACAATCGCCGGCATGAGCGTTATGGCATGCGCTTTCCGGTCACGCTCCTGTTTGACGACGGGGAGGAGGTGAAAGGGTTTTCCGAGGATGTCAGCCTGAGCGGGTTCTTCGTGTCCACCGCTTATTCAACCAGCATGGTGCTGGATCGCCTCGGCAAGGGGACCATTCAGCTCGGTCAGGACTCCTACACCTTCCATTGCCGGGTCTCGCGGTTGATGCCCAACGGCATCGGCGTCACCCTCAATCAGGATTACGCCATGCTTGGCCTGGCGATCACCAACCATGTCTTCCAGGAGTTGGCGACGGTGAAGCTCGCGAAGTGAACATCACCGCGTCGGGTGGGGAGAGAGTCCTCATTCCGAGTCGATCCGCCGCGCCACCCTTTGACGCGGATACCCGCATCCGATACACTTGGTGACAGTTTTTGACTTGGAATGCTCGCCGGAGGGCTCCAAGGTCGGGGGTGCGGGGGGCTTTCCCCATCATGCACGGTTCTCAATTGTGATCGCGGACTCGGCACGGCACGCCGTTCAAAGAAATTCCGAGGGTGGAGAGATTCATGCGTGGCGCACGCAACATGCGGCTCATCGCCTTGGCGGGCTTTCTTGTGGCCGTGCTCCTGTTGGGATCTCTCACCCTGTTCCATCGACAGGTGATGGTTGCCCAGATACGGGATCTGGGTGAAAAAAATCATCAACTCCTCGCGCGACAACTCACCAACACCCTCTGGAACGAGCTGGCCCCGCTCATCGACCTGCGTCCGGGTCAAAACGCCGCCTTGCTCTCCAGTCCTGAAATCGTCCGTCTCTCCGGCCAGCTCCAACCGTACATCGCCGAACTGTCCGTCCTCGATTTCACCATCCACAATCGACACGGCGTCACCATCTTCTCCATCCATCGACCCAAGGTCGGCGAGGATCGTTCCTCGGATGCGAAAGTGCGCGCCGTGCTCTCCGGTGGTCAAAAGGAGAGTCAGATCCGCGAAGAGACGGGTCCGGTGCTGATGAAGCCGGATGAACCGGTCACCCGCACCGTTCTGGAAAGTCGTCTGCCCATGATCCACGGCGCGGAACGGCAGATCATGGGGGTGATGGAGATCCGTCAGGACATCTCCCTTTTCAAGCAACAGGTGGAGGGGGCCCAGTGGAAGCAGCTTCTCATCACCGTTCTGCTCGTGGGTGTCGTATCCGTGCTGTGCGCGCTGGTGATCCGACGCCTGTGGAGGGAGATCTGTACCTACGAGGAGGATCGCCACACGTTCATCCAGCAGATCCAGTTGGACAAGGAGGAGCTGGAAAAACGGATTCTGGAGCGTACCAGGGAGTTGACCCGCATCAACAACGCCCTGCAAATCGAGGTCGAGGTGCGGCGCCAGACCGATGTGGAGCTGTGCCTGGCGGCCAGTGTCTACCAGAACACCACCGAGGGGATCGTGGTCACCGATGCCCAGGGGATCATCGAATCGGTCAACCCGGCCTTCACCACCATCACCGGCTATTCCGAGGAGGATGCGATCCATAAGCCGATGCTGATGCTCTTCTCCTCCCAGCACGACGAGGCGTTCTATCGCCAGCTGGATCAGGAGTTGGTCACCCACGGGCGTTGGCGTGGCGAGATGTGGAGTCAGCGTCGGGATGGTTCGGTCTATCCGGAGTTCGCCAACATCAACGCCATCCGCGATGGCGATGGGGTGGTCCGTCAGTATGTGAAGGTCTTCTCCGATCTCTCCGGCATCAAGCGCTCCGAACAGCAGCTCCATTTTCTGGTCCATCACGACGCCCTGACCGGATTGCCCAACCGTTTGCTGCTCAAGGACCGCATGCGCCAGGCCTTCTCCTATGCGGCCCGTTTCAACCAGATCGTCGGCGTGTTGTTTCTGGGGATCGACCGTTTCACGGTGATCAACGACGCCCTGGGACGCGAGGTTGGGGATCGGTTGTTGCGCGATGTGGCGGTGCGCCTGGCCCACTGTCTGCGTGACGAGGATTCGTTGGCACGGGTCGGGGGGGACGAGTTCGTGGTGCTGGCCACCGGTCTCCAGCAGGGCGGCAACGCCGGACGCATTGCCCGCAAGCTCCTTTCCACCTTGAGCGAACCCTTTTCGGTGGAGTCGGAACGTTACTATCTCACCGCCAGCATCGGCATTACCCTCTATCCCCTGGACGAGGGGGACGAGGACGGCCATCTCAAGAAGGCCGAGTCGGCCATGCGGCGTGCCAAGGAGCAGGGTGGCAACGTCATCCATTTCTTCACCAAGGAGATCGACGCCGTTTCGGTGAAACGCATGACCATCGAGAATGGTTTGCGTCTGGCCCTGGAGCGGGATGAGCTGTTTCTGCTCTACCAGCCTCAGATGGATGTGGCCTCGGGTCGCCTGATGGGGGTCGAGGCGCTGATCCGTTGGAAGAGCCCGGAGATGGGATTGGTCTCTCCGGTCAACTTCATCCCCATCGCCGAGGAGAGCGATCTGATCGTCTCGATCGGCGAATGGGTGTTGCGCACCGCCTGCCGGCAGAATCGACAGTGGCAGGATCAGGGCTTCGACCCGATCCGCATGGCGGTGAATCTGTCGGCGCGCCAGTTTCAGAATCGCGATCTGCCCAACAAGGTGGCCCACATCCTGGAAGATACCGGCCTGGATGCCCGCTATCTGGAACTGGAGTTGACCGAGGGGATGTTCATGCGCGACGCCAACGAGACGGTCTCGACGTTGCAGACGTTGCGCACGATGAATCTGCAACTCTCCATCGACGATTTCGGGACCGGCTACTCTTCGTTGAGCTATCTGAAGCGCTTCCCGATCCATACCCTGAAGATCGACCGCGCGTTCGTGCGGGATGTGATCACCGATCCGGACGATGCCGCGATCACCAAGACGATCCTGTCGATGGCCAAGAACCTGAACCTCCAGGTGGTCGCCGAAGGGGTGTCCGATCCCGACCAGCTGGAGTTTCTGCGCTCCCTGGGGTGCGATCTGGTGCAGGGTTTTCTGTTCAGTCCACCCGTACCTCCCGAGGAGATCGCGCAATTTCTCGAGGAGGACCGGCTTTATCGCGAAAAGCCGGCCTTTGCCCCCAAGTTGCACTCCGGTGGCGGGTCGGTGATCATCTTTCCCGAGATCGATCGCTCCACCAGGAGCCTGCATCACCCCTGATCCCACGCAACGCCCGGAGAACGGACCGCGTCTTGGGGTGATCGTTCAGCATGGACCCCGAGTGAATGCGCCATCCCAATCCGACCCGCCTGGATCGCCATCCCGCCAGCAGAGTGGATTGTCGGGCAGACGTGGCGCGCGCCAATCGCGCGCGGACGGATGCGTGGGTCCGTTCCGCCAGCGCACTCGGCTGAGTCGCATGTTCAGCACATCGTCCAGTGGATTTCCCGCGTGCGAGTCGGGTTCGTATGGGCGGCAGGTCATCGGTTCGTCTCCGGGATGAAAGGGGCGTGGGATCCTCTTCACGCCGTGGGATGGGTGGGGTGGGTTTGTGCCTGCTGCATCCGCTCCAGGGTCATGATCACCACCTGATTGAAGGAGCGGCGTTCCTCTTCCGACTTGTCGTGGAGCCATTCGGCCAGGGGTTCGGGAAAGCGCAGCGATTTCTGAACCATGCGTATCTTTTTGTCGGTTTTCATGAGCGTTCTGTTCCATTGTTTGGGGTTGATCCTGGAAACGTATGATTCATGAATGTTGGGTGAATCTTAAGTTTGCAGTCCTTCAGCATATTTTTCTGTCCTGCAACTCCCGCAAGGGAGGGGCATGGTCGGGGGGTGAGGGGTTCTCTCCCCATCACGCACGTTTCCAAAGCGCATATGGGATTGGCGTGGGCATGGGATTGGGGGTAGAATATAAGGCCATGACCGATTGGTTTCGGAGTCTGCTCCGGGTCGCGTCGCTCGTGGTGGTGGCGGGTCTGAGCGGGTGCGGGGAGTGGCCCTATTATTATTGGCAGGCCACCACCGGGGAGATGGAGATCCTCATCCAGCGTCGCTCGGTCGAGTCGCTGCTGGCCGACGCGGAGACCCCGCCGGGACTGCGGAGCCGGTTGATGCTGGCCGACCGTCTGCGTCGCTTCGCCGAAGGGGAGTTGCGGCTTCCTTCGAGCGGGACGTTTCGGGATTATGCCGATCTGCGGCGCCCGTTCGTGACACGGGTGGTGTTCGCGACGCCGGAACTCTCCCTGGAACCGCGTCGCTGGTGTTTTCCGGTGGTGGGGTGTCTGGCCTATCGGGGTTATTTCGACGACCGCGAGGCCCGGCGTCAGGCCGAGAGCTTGCGGCGGGAAGGGTTGGATGTCCATCTGTCGGCTTCGCCGGCCCACTCCACCCTGGGGTGGTTTGCCGATCCGCTGCTCAACACCTTCATCGACTGGCCGGAGGGGCGTCTCGCCGGCTTGATGTTTCATGAACTGGCTCACGAAAAGTTCTATATACCGGATGATACGACCTTCAACGAATCGTTTGCCGAGGCGGTGAGCCGCATCGGCGTGGAGCGGTGGTTGGAGCGGACCGGGCAAGGGGAGGCGTTGTCGCGTCTGCGGCGTGACTGGATTGAGCGGGCCCGGTTTGTGGAACAGGTCGAGGCGGTCCGGGAACGGTTGACCACGTTGTATGCCGGCCCCTCGACCGAGGTGGAAAAGCGCGCGGGAAAGCGGGAGATCTTCGCGAACGCGGTCTTGGAGGCCGAGCGGTTGGATGGAAAATCGGGCGATCCGGAGCGCGAGGCCACGCGTCGCGCCCATGGTCGCTGGTGGCGCGACGGGATCAACAATGCCAAACTGGTCTCCGTGGGGCTCTATTCGGCGTGGGTGCCGGCCTTTCTGAGGATTCTGGAGGAGAACCAAGGCGATCTGGAGGGGTTCTATCGTTCGGTGCGGGCATTGGCCGAGTTGCCGATGGAGGCGAGGAACGAGCGTTTGCGAGGCGGGACGACGGTTGGGTC
The DNA here is from genome assembly GCF_058402785.1 of Candidatus Magnetaquiglobus sp. NCBI lineage: Bacteria > Pseudomonadati > Pseudomonadota > Magnetococcia > Magnetococcales > Candidatus Magnetaquicoccaceae > Candidatus Magnetaquiglobus > Candidatus Magnetaquiglobus sp. The sequence continues at coordinate 112,940 of NZ_JBZVFG010000005.1, read as the reverse complement.
GGAGCGTCGGTGAGGCTGAGGCGAGGATGGCATGTCGGTGAGTGAGAGCGTGGTGTTGGTGCATGGCCTGTGGTTGGATGGCACGGAGTTCAAGTGGTTGGATTTGCATCTGCGGCGGGCAGGATTCCGGGTTTTGACCTTTCACTATCCCACCGTGCGGCGTGGGTTGGATCAGAACGCCGATGGGCTGTGGGAGTTCCTGGAATTGCGTTTTGGGACAGGCATGCGGAACGTCCGGCCCGGATCGGTCCATCTGATCTGCCACAGTCTCGGCGGGCTCGTGGGGCTGCGCATGCTCGAGCGCCATCCCGATGCGCCGATTGGACGCATGGTGGCGCTGGGAAGCCCGTTCCAAGGCTCCTTCTCCGCGCAACGTCTGGCCAGGTGGCCGGTGGGATCCTGGTTTCTGGGGGAGAGCATGCGCGGCGCCCTGGATGGGAAGTACGCCTGGCGGGTTCCCGAGGGGCGCAGCGTCGGCGTGTTGGCCGGTACCTTGCCGTTGGGGTTGAGTCATATGATCTGGGGGGTCGAGTCCCCCAACGACGGGGTGGTGGCGGTCTCCGAGACCTGCCTGCCGGGCGCGGTCCACGCCACCCTGTCGGTGATGCATGTGGGCTTGGTGTTTTCGCGCCGGGCGGCGCTTTGGGTACAACATTTCATCAGAACAGGGGAGTCGGCATGGTGAGTGGAACCTTCGACCGGTGGGTGGACGCATGAAACCGGGGGCGACGGGATTGACCCGGGTGATTCATGCCGCCGGATATTCCTGGCTGGGTTTTCAGGCTGCCTGGCGTCATGAGGCGGCTTTCCGGCAGGAGTTGATCGGCGTTTTGCTGTTGATGCCGATCGGCGCGTGGCTGGGGGGCAACGCGGTGGAACGGTCGCTTTTGATCGGCTCCCTGCTGGTGGTCCTGATCGTCGAGTTGCTCAACTCCGCAGTCGAGGCCGTGGTCGATCGGATCGGGCCGGAGCGCCATCCGTTATCCGGGCGGGCCAAGGATCTCGGCTCGTCGGCGGTGTTCGTGTCACTGGTGATGGCGGTGGTGGTCTGGGGATTGGTGGCCTGGGAGCGGTTCGGATCATTCTGAACCGCATGCCTGCTTCGTAACTTGCCTGATGGGGGGAGACCCCCTTTCCCCTCCGTACCGTGGACCTTCCTTAGGGAGGTCCACGGTAAGAGGGTGCAAAAGGCAAAAGAACGAGTTCCAAGGGCTTTGCCCTTGGATCCCATCAGGGGCCACTGGCCTGCGGATCCGGCCAAATGTCGGGGAGGTCTCAATCGTGAAACCGGTAGGAGAGGGCTGAACGGTCGGCATGTCGGAGAAGAGCTTCAAACGCATTTTGATCGTTCTGCTGGTGATCGCGCTCGCACTGCTGGGCGGGCGCATCGCCAAGAGTCTGCGCGATCCGGTGGAGACGCTGGTCGGTTCCCAGACGGCCCACGACCGTGAGATCGCCCTGCGGCTCGGGATCGCCACCAGCGTGGGTCCGGTGCCGCGCGCGGCGGCGACCCGTCTGGCCGAACGGCTCGCCGCGTTGAGTCAGGATGGCCTCAAACTCACCATCCACCCCTCTGCGGAGTTCGGCGGCGACGAGCGCATGTTGAAACTGGTCAGCCGTGGCGAGCTTTCCATGGTGCTGGTCACCAGCGACTTTCTGGCCAGGCGGATCGAGGCCATGCGTGTGTTCGATCTGCCGTTTCTTTTTTCATCGCGGGACGCCCTGCATCGGGCCCTGGATGGGGAGTTCGGTCGGGTGCTGTTGGACAAGGCGCGTCAACTCAACCTGGAGGGGCTCGCCTTTTGGGATGGGGGGTGTCGCCATCTGCTGGCGGACCGTCCGTTGTCCAGTCCGGAGGCTTTTGCCGATCTGCGCGTCGTGGAGCCGGACAATCGGGTGAACCGGGCCTATTTTGCCCGTCTGGGTGTCCGTTACGTCACCCCGGACGACACTTCGGCCCAGGCTTGGGAACAGCCGCTCTCCGGGTTGGAGAGTCACTCGGGTCGTCTGGCCTCCGCGCATCTGACCCTGAGCGGACATACCCATCTCGGCCACCTGCTGGCGATTGGTCGCGATGTTCAGGATTTGTTGACCGCCCGTCAACAGGAAATCCTGCTGGAAGCGGCGCGGGAGATCGCCTGGTGGACCCGCGTCGAGCAGCGCGATCGCGAGGTGGAGATCATGAAGCGATTGCGCGGCATGGGCATGGGGATCCAGGAGTTGCCCGCCGAGGCCAGGGAGCGGTTTCGGGCGCTTCTTTCCCCGATCGAGCATGGCTTCGAGGAGGATATCGGCGCCGATGTCATGGCCAAGCTGGCGGAATGGCAGATGTTGCATGAGAACGAGGCGACGCGCGTGGGTGAGATCCTGATCGGTCTGGACGCGCAGCTCTCCGGAGAAAGTGCGCGGGCGGGTCTGGAGCTGTCGCGCGGGATCCGTCTGGCCATCGAGTCGATCAACGACAGGGGGGGCGTGCTGGGACGTCGGATGCGTCTGGTGGCCCGTGACAATCATGGTCTGGCCACCCGTGGGTTGGAGAATCTGAAGTTCTTTGCCGGCCTCGAGGATCTGGTGGCCGTGGTGGGGGGACAGAAAAGTTCGGTGGTCGCCGCCGAGGTGGAACTCGTGCATGATCTGGAGCTGCCGATGCTGTTGCCCTGGTCGGCGGCGCGCCATCTGACCGAGAACGGTTTCAAACCCAATCAGGTGTTCCGGTTGAGTCTCAACGACCGCTGGACCGCCCCGTTTTTGGCGGATGCCGCCTTGCGGCGTGGCTCCAGGATTGCCCTGGTGCTCGAAAACTCCAGCTGGGGCGTGGAGTTCGAGAAGATCGTGTCGCGCCATCTGAACGCCAGGGGGGTCCGCCCGGTGGTGCTCCAGTGGGTGGACAACGGTCAGGAACGGTTCGACACGTTGATCTCCAGACTGGGCGAGACCGGTACCGAGGTGGTGATTCTGGTGGATACCCCGGATGAGAGCGTGCCGATCCTGATGGAGTTGCGGCGTCATCTCCCCAGCGTGGCCGTGGTCTCCCACTGGGGGTTGCTGGGCGGTGACATGACCGCCATGCAACGCAAGGCGATCGGTGGCATGGATCTGCGCTTTCCGCAAACCGGTTTCCCGAACGAGCCGAATCATCGCCTCGGTCAGGCCATGCTGGCCGCCTATCGCCGCCATCTGGGTCTGGATGAAAATGAACCGGTTCATGTCATGGTCGGTTTTGCCCACGCCTACGACCTGGTGGGGATGCTGGCCGAGGCGGTGCGTGGGGCCGGAAGCGTGGACAGGCGGATGGTGCGCGATGCGTTGGAACGGCTTCCGGTTTACGATGGGGTGATGAAGCGGTTGCGCCCCCCCTTCGACGAGCAGCGTCACGATGCGCTCGATGACCAGGATTACCGGCTCGGACGGCTGACCCCCGAGGGGGTGGTGGTGCCGGCGGGGAGGGACGGGGAATGAACCCTCAAGCCCCCTCCGTGCCCCATGGGCGGTTGCGACGTCGCTACATTCTGCAATTCTCTTCGTTCGTCGGCGCGGCGCTGGTGTTGGTGCTGGGGTTGTTGCAGGCCGACATGGTACATTCGTTGCGTGCCCGCTCGGTGACTTCGCTGGAAGCGCGGGGCGTGGAGCTGTTCGAGCGCGTGGAGACCCGGATTGGGTTCTTGCGGCAGAATCTCGAACAGTTTGCGCGCAATCCGCTGGTGATCAATGCCCTGGTGGAAGGGACCGCGCGGGATCCCCATTTGGCGCAACTGGTGCGCAATTTTGCCAGCGGACGTCACATCGTGGCCTTTTTCCTGGTCAATTTCGACGGCGCGCCGCTGCTGCTCCAGCGCGAGGATGCGCCGCTCAATCCGGACCCGGCGGTGATCCGTCACGCGCTCTCCTGGACGCGTCCGGCCCCCCTGATCGATCCGGGGGGGCGCTACCTGATTCTCAGTCACCCCCTGGAGTCCCATCATGCCATTCAAGGGGCGATGATCGTGCATGTGGATTTCGCCGGATTGCTCTCCGAGATCGTGCCTGGGGATCGCAGCGTGCGGCATGCGGTTTTGTTGGGGGATCGGGTGCTTTACCAGACCCAGGCGACCATTTCGATGGATCGCATCGAACTGACCCTGACCCCGCCGCCGGGTTCGGCGATCCTGATCCGTCTGGGACTGCGGCAACGTTTGACCGTGGACAAATCGGTGCTGCGGGCACCCATCTACGAAAGCATCGCCAATGCCACCTTGTTGGGGCTGGCGCTGGTGATCGTCTCCATGCTGCTGGCCTTTCGACTGGGGGCCAAGACCGCGGATCCGATCCTGATGCTCTGCCGTCGGGTGCGTTTGGCCACCGAGGATGGGACCACGGCCATCACCCCGGTCGGCACCGGCGATGAACTCGAGGAGCTGGCGGCGATCTTCGAGGAGCGGACCCGTGCCTTGTGGGCGATCCGCATGGAGCTGGAGAACCGGGTGTTGGAGCGGACCCAAACCCTGGAACGGCTCAACTCGGAGCTGGAAAAGGAGGTTCTGGAACGCACTCGGGTCGAGGTCGAGACCAGGCGACATCTGGAGTTGTTGGATCAGGCCCAGAGGATCGCCCATCTGGGTAGTTGGGAGTGGGATCTGCCGGCGGGGATGGTGCAGTGGTCAACGGAGCTGTTCCGGATCCTGGGGTTGCGCCCCCATGCCCTGCTGCCCAGTCACAAGCGTTTTTTGGCCGCCGTGCATGTCGATGACCGCAAGCGGGTCAACGATGTGATGGAGACGGCCATTCGTGGCGACGCCCTGGAGTTCGAACAGGAGTTCCGCATCGTTGGCGCCGATGGACAAGCCCGGTTCGTGTTTGGCAACGCACGGATCGATCGCGATGACAAAGGTGAACCGGTTCGCGTGACCGGCACGGTGCTCGACATCACCCCGCGCAAGATGCTCGAGGATGAGTTGCGCCGCGCCAAGGAACAGGCCGAGGAGGCCAGTCGCATCAAGGGGGAATTTTTGGCCAACATGAGCCACGAAATCCGCACCCCCATGAATGCGATCATCGGTTTTAGCCATCTCTGCCTGCGCACCGCGCTCACCACCCGACAGCGGGACTACCTGCAAAAGCTCTACCTGAGTGCCAACGGGATGCTGCGCATGATTAACGACATTCTGGACTTCTCCGATATCGAGGAAGGAAAGCTCCAGATCGAGCGCAACGGATTCGATCTGGAGGAGCTTCTGATGGGTCTGGACTCCCTGATGAGCGTCAAGGCCATGGAGAAATCCCTGGCTTTCAAGGTGGAATCGCGGGTAGGGCTTCCTTTGCATCTGGTGGGGGATGCGGTCCGGCTGCGCCAGGTGTTGTTGAATCTCACCAACAACGCCATCAAGTTCACCGATCAGGGCGAGGTGGTGGTCTCGGTGGAGGTGGCCGAGGAGGATGCCTCCGAGATGATGTTGCGTTTTGCGATCCGCGATACCGGGATCGGGATGCCTCCTGAACAGTTGTCGATCATCTTCGACAAGTTCCAGCAGGGGGATGCCAGCTCCACCCGTCGGCATGGGGGGACGGGATTGGGGTTGGCGATCTCCAGGAGTCTGGTCGAGCTGATGGGCGGGTCGGTCGGGGTGGAGAGTACGCCGGGGGTGGGCAGTCGCTTCGTGTTCACGGTTCGTTGCGGCAAACCGTTGCCCGTGGAGACGTTTCCGGAGGGGGGGGATCCGCTTTTGTTGTGCGATGGGTCCAGGCCCGCGGAGGAGGGGACGGCTTCGGAGGTCGAGGCGCGCGGCGGGACCTTGCCAACCCTGCCCGGCATCAACACCCGTGCCGGTTTGCGTGGCATGGGCGGGGATGTGACGTTGTATCGTCGCGTCATGAACAAGTTCGTGATCACCCAGTCGGATGCCGCCCGCTTGATGGGATCGCTTCTGGAGGCGCGCGAGTGGTTGGAATTGGAACGGGTCGCCCATACCTTGAAGGGAGGGGCAGCGACCATCGGCGCCATGGATCTCAGTCATGCCGCCTTGCAGATCGAGCATGGCGCGCGGGATCGAATGGGTCGAAAATCGTTGCGTCTGTTGTTGTCCGTGGCCGAGAGACATCTGGAAAAGGTGCTTTTGACCATCGGCGCCGCCTTTCCGGAGCCGCGACGGGAGGCGAAACCGGGTGACATCCCGGATCGGGCGTTCGACCCCGCCGAGTTGGTCGCGTTGTTGACGCAGGCACGGGAGCTGTTGCGCAATTTCGATGTCTCCTCCGAGGCGGTGATCCGGGCCTTGGAACCGTGGGCCAGAGACAAGGAAAGTCATGAGGGGTGGCAGGGAATGATCAGGCATCTGGAAGTGTACGATTACGACAAGTGTCTGGAGCTGTTGTCGCAGTGGGCCGCCCGGGTGGGCGTGACCTTGGAGCCGTGAGATGGAAAGCCAATCCGCAGGTATGCCTTTCGAAGGGGACGGCGAGGCTCGCAAGAGCATCGTGCTGCTGGTGGACGACCAGCCGGAGAACATCGACATCATCCGCAGCGCCCTGGACGAACATTTCCAGATCCTGGTGGCCACCCATGGGGTGAAGGCCCTGCAGGTGGTGCGGCGCGTGGTGCCGGATATCATCCTGCTCGACATCATGATGCCGGTCATGGATGGTTACGAGACCTGTCGGCGCCTCAAGGAAGATCCCCTGACCGCCGGGATTCCGGTGATCTTTTTGACGGCCAAGACCGAATTCGAGGATGAGGCCAAGGGGTTGGCCCTGGGTGCGATCGATTACATCCGCAAGCCGTCGAGTCCGCAGATCATTCTGGCGCGGGTCAAGAACATCGAGCATCTGCTGCTGGCCCGGCATGCGCTGGAGTTGAAGAATTTCGCCCTGGAGAACGCCCGTCTCAAGGCCGAGGAGGCCCTGGATCGTCTGGCGGAGAACGAACGGGACCTGCATGCCGCGATGTTGGCCGCGGAACGGGCCAGCATGGCCAAAAGCGAATTTCTGGCGGTGATGAGCCATGAGATCCGGACCCCCTTGAACGGCATTCTTGGCATGACCGAGTTGTTGATGGATCTGGAGATGAGCGACGAGTATCGGCTCTATGTGGAGACGATCCGGCGTTCGGGGGAGAATCTGCTGGTCATCATCAACGATATCCTGGATTTTTCCAAGATCGAGGCGGGTCGTCTGGAGTTGGAGGCGATTCCGTTCAGCCTGTGGGGTCTGCTCGACGAGTTGCAGTTCATCTTCGGCCAGGTGGCCAGCAGCAAGGAGTTGGCCTTCCGGGTCGATCATGACGGGTTGCTGCCTCGCGATCTGATCGGCGATCCGGTGCGCGTGCGGCAGGTTCTCACCAATTTGCTGTCCAATGCCTTGAAATTCACCGAATTTGGCGGTGTGTCGCTGCAGGCCGAACCTCTGAAGGTGTCGGCGGATCAGGCGCGCATCGCCTTTGTGGTGCGGGATACCGGCATTGGCATCAGCCCGGAGAATTTCGCCCGGCTGTTCGATGCCTTCTCCCAGGTGGACAGCTCGACGACCCGCAAGTTCGGCGGGACCGGATTGGGGTTGAGCATCACCAACCGTCTGGTGCGCATGATGGACGGTGAGATCACGGTTCAGAGTCAATTGGGGGTCGGCAGTACCTTCCGGGTCGAGATCCCTTTCAAGATGGCCCGTTCCGCGCTCCCCGAGGGTCTCAGCCGCCCACCCGGAGAGGGGGTTCCGGCAGAGATTCCCGCCAACACCTTGATTTTGCTGGTGGAGGATGATCCGATCAATCTGGCGGTGATCAAGGGGATGCTGCAACCCTATCGGGTACGGATCGAGGCGGCCCAGAACGGGCGGGTGGCCCTCGGCAAACTGGCCAGATCGAATTTTGATCTGGTGCTCATGGACTGCCTGATGCCGGAGATGGATGGCTATGCCGCCTGTCGGGAGTTTCGTGGCATGGAGATGAACTCCAATGCCACGCGACGCACTCCGGTGATCGCCCTGACCGCCAATGCCATGCAGGGGGATCGTGAGAAGTGTCTGGCCGCCGGCATGGATGACTATTTGAGCAAGCCCTTCAAGCGGCATGCCCTGGTGGAGATCATCGCGCTGTGGCTGGCCCGTGCCCGGAGTCAGGGTGGGTTGGAGATCCCGCTCCCCACGGAGACGCTCCGGGAGAGGGAACCAATCGATCGCGAAAAGATCCAAGAGTTGCAGGAGGATCTCGGCGAGGACTTCTTCAAGGTGTTGCGTACCTTCCAGGCCGGCTTGCCGGATCGGTCGGCGCGGGTCTGGGCGGCGATGCAGGCCAACGATGCCAATCAGGTACACATGGAGGTCCATTCGTTGAAAAGTCTCTCCGCGCAGTTCGGCCTGGGCCGTTTGCGCGAGGTGGTGGTGGGGTTGGACAACAAGGCCAGAGCCGGATCGTTGGAGGGGACATCCGAGCTGGCAGAGCGGTTGATGGAAGAGATCCGAACGGCGGATGCGGCCATTTCAGCCTATTTGGTGGGCAGGAGTTGATCGAGCCATGATCATGAACCACGATACCCGGGAGTTGGGCAGACTCTACAAGCAGGGCGAGATCATTTTTCGACAGGGTGAGTTCTCCGACAAGTTCTTCATGGTCCGGAAAGGACGGGTCGAGCTGACCCGTGACTCTTCGGCGGGGAAAAGCATGCGGGTGGAGATCGGCGATGGGGAGATCTTCGGAATCGCCTCGGCCTTCACGACCAACCACGAACGGTTCGCCACCGCCAGGGCCATGGAGGACTCCTACATTCTCGGCATCGACGAAAAGATGTTCGTGGCGCGGATGCATCAGGATCCCTCGATTGCCTTTCGTCTGATTCGCCATCTCTCCCAGCGACTTTTCGATCTCGAGCATGGCTCGACCAAGAGCGTGGAAAAGGGCAAGAAGTCCGCCGGTTCGTCGAAGAACGACAAAGGCGACAAGAACGACAAGAAATCCAGGACCGATCTTCTGTCACCGTGCCGGAAATTGCCGAATGTCCACGATTTCAGCGTCTGTTATCATTTTTTGATCGTCGAGGATGAGATCGAGTTCTTCACGGTGATCGAGAGTTGGCTGGCCAATTCGGTGGAAAACCGCGAGGATCCGAACGCGCCGTCGCTCTACAAACTCACCCATGCCGCCTCGTTCCAGGAGGCGGAACGACTGCTCGGGCAGGACAAATACGATTTGATTCTGTTGGATCTGAACCTGAGCGACAGTCAGGGGTATGAACAAACCTTCGTGCGCATGCAGGCCATGGCCTTCGACACCCCGATCATCGTTTTTACCGGCATGGACGATGACCACCAGGCCATTCAGGCGGTGGAGGATGGGGCGCAGGATTACCTGATCAAGGGTCAGGTGAACCGTCGTACCCTGGTGCGCGCCATCCAGCACGCCCTTTCGCGTCACAAGATGCAGCGCATGGCCATGGAGGAGTTCGAAAACCATAAGGAGGAGAACGGCAACAAATACGCCGTGATGCTGCGCGATTGGCTGCATCGCTGCATCGTGCCGAATCATGAACTGTCCAAAGCGTAAACCGGTTTATGGTGTGACCCACACACGGCAGTCGGGCGGCATGGCCCGGCTGCCGTTCTTGTTGTTTGGGGCGGTGGTGGTCTTCGTGGCCGGATTGTCGTTCGGCGGCGTCGGCGGGGGCATGGCCGGCCTCCGGGATTGGTTGATGGGCAACGGCGATCCCTTGTTTGGACGCATCGTTCTGGAGTTGCGACTGCCGCGCGTGGCTGGCGCCATGGCGGTCGGGGGGTTGCTGGCCCTGTCCGGGGTGCTGATGCAGGTGTTGATGCGCAATCCATTGGCCGATCCGTATGTGCTTGGTCTTTCCGGTGGCGCGGCCTGCGGGGCGATTCTGGCTTTGGCGGTCGGGGCTTCCGGGGTGTGGGTGGATGGTGGGGCATGGCTCGGCGCGTTGGTGTCGATGCTGGTGGTGTTGGGGTTGGCCGGGGGACCATCGGGTTGGGAAGGGGGTGCGCGACTGCTCCTGACTGGTGTCGTGGTGGCCTCGGGCTGGGGCGCCGGAGTGAGTTTCCTGTTGTATCTCCTGCCCGACGAGCGGTTGCGCGGCGCCCTGTTCTGGTTGATGGGGGATCTGGGACGGGGTGGGGATGTCTGGGTATTGGTTGGGATGTTGGGTGTGTTGTTGGCGGTCACCTGGCCGCTGGGGCGGGCGTTGAATCTGCTGGCCACCGGCGTGGAGCGTGCCGCGAGTCTTGGGGTGGCGGTGATGCCGCTCAAGATGGGGTTGTATCTGGTGGCTTCCCTGGCCGCAGCCACGGCGGTGGCGGCGGTCGGCAGCATCGGCTTTGTCGGACTGGTGACCCCGCATCTGTTGCGGTTGGCCGGATGCGTGGATCATCGCTGTCTGTTGCCGGCCTCGGTGTTGCTGGGCGGAATGCTGCTTACCCTGGCCGATCTGTTGGCGCGCACTCTGATCGCGCCCCAACAGATGCCTGCCGGGGTGTTGACCGCATTGTTGGGGGCGCCTTTGTTCGTGTGGCTGCTGCGTCGGAGCGGGCGGTGAGCGGCATGGATGAACCGGTTGACAAGCGAGCCATGACCGCTCTGTTGACCGTCGAGGGGCTCCGTTTGGGGTGCGGCGGACGCGACTTCTGCCGCGATCTGAACTGGTCGATCCAGCCGGGCGGACGCTGGGCGATCCTGGGGCCGAACGGCGCGGGCAAATCCACCCTCCTGCATGCCCTGGCCGGACTGCGCGGACCCGATGCCGGCTCGATCCGGTTGGCCGGACACCCCCTGGCGCGCCTCTCTCGCCGCGCCGTGGCCCGCGAGATCGGCATTCTCTTCCAACAGATCGATTACCCCTTTCCGGCCACCCTTTCAGAAACCGTCCTGGGCGGTCGTCATCCGCACCTCTCCTTCTGGTCACGAGAGAACGCCGAGGATCTCGAACGGGTCCGACACGCCCTGCGTCAGACCGGCCTGGATACCCTGGCCGACCGTCCGGTGGCGACCCTTTCCGGAGGGGAGCGGCGGCGCATGGAAGCGGCCACTCTCCTGGTTCAGGATCCGCGTCTGCTGTTGCTCGACGAACCGACCAACCATCTGGACCTCAACCACCAGATCACCCTGCTGGAGCTGTTCACGGAACGCGTTCAGGCCAGATCCGGGGCCTTGGTGCTGGTGACCCACGATATTCATATGGCGGCGCGCTATTGTGATCGATTTTTGCTGCTGTATGGGAACGGGGAGAGCGACCAGGGCCGTCGGGAGGAGATGCTGACCCCGGAACGGTTGAGTCGTCTGCTGAATCATCCGATGCGCATGGTGGCCGCGGAGGGGGAGCGTTTCTGGTTGCCCGCCTGAAAGCCCGGTGTCCGCGTGTATTTTTTTGTCTGACGCGACCATGAGCGGTTTCCAAGAAGAACAATTCACATTATCCTGCAACAGGCCATGTGAATGTCCGAACAGGCGGGCATGGCCTTGGGAATTGGGAATGTCGCGGTTGGGGGGAGGGGAATGCCGTGTTCGATCCGGTCATCATCGAGGAGATCATCGCGCTCTGGAAGCCGGATTCCGGCGCTCTGGAGGATCCGGTGCTGTTTCAGCAGGTGCGGACCATCATGGAGATGGTCTTTCTGGCCGGTCTGAAGCGCAACGAGGATCGTCCGGTGCGGGTGGGGGTCTCCCTGACCAACCCGGCACTGCTGCCGGACAAGGGACGTGCCGGCGAGAGCATCGTGCTGCGCATGAGTCCCAGGCAACCGATGACCGTCGATACCCTGGTGAAACTCGCCCCGGCCTTTGATCCGGATACCACGGTTCTGGCGGTCTGGGGGAGCGAGGAGGAGCCGGCGGAACTCGAAATCTGGAGCGCCATCTTCACCACCCATCGGGGTCGCAACCGTTTCGATGCCCTGCCCCTCGAACAGCCCTCTCCCAATTCGCTGGCGATCATCACCAAGCGAACCGGTTCCCTGTCGATCTACCAGGGGGATGAGCTGATCGCCCGGTTCAAATCAGGTCGTTTTCTCGAACCGGTTCACAATCATTTCACCTCGGGCCTGATGGGCTGGCGGTTCCTGGAGGTGGTGAAGCGTCACCCGGAGTTCCAGAAGCTCGGCATGAAATATTGGCATACCTATCGGGATTTCATCGATTATCTGTTGATGGAGACCGATCGGCGCGGTCATGGCGGCATCATCGTCTGGCTTCCCTCGGACTACATCGACCCCGAGTCGCACTGCATCATCCCCAAGCACAATCTCACCGAGAGCCCGGATGGGGCCACCCTCATCGGCGAGTTGTGCGACGTGGAACATCAGCAGGAGCTGTTCCGCAAGGATGCCGCCGAAAACTCCTCCCTGGCCACCATCTGCATCATCGGCGAGACCGTGCTCGAGTGCAAGCGCAAGGTGATCGAGCATGCCGAGATGCTGGCGCAGATGACCTGCGTGGATGGGGCGCTGATCATCTCCGACCGGCTGCGTCCGCTCTCGTTCGGGGCGTTTCTCTCCGCGCCGATCTGGCAGGAGCGGATCATTTATTGGAAGAACAACAAGGCCCAGCACCTGGACCGGGACGAATTGTTCTCCCGCTATGGTACCCGTCACAACGCCACGGTTAATTTCGTCGGCCATTATCCCGGTTCCGCCGCCTTCGTCATCTCCCAGGATGGTCCGATCAGCGGCCTGACCAAAAAGGATGATCACGTCATCCACTGGTGGCCGGACTGTCTGGGCAAGTATTGACATGGCCCCTCGCTGGCTTGGCGCGAACCTCCGAAGAGGGGTTCGTTTCAAGTCTGGCCTGTGATCGCCGCCCCTTGTTTGTTCCCCCTCGCCGACATTTTCGCTTCAGGCACCGATCGATGCGGTGCATCCTTGTTATTCATCAAGATTTTACTGTTTTTAAAATGCGTGAAAACTCCATGGTGCTGTGTGATTTAACACACCCACACACACGATTCATTCATCTAAATATCTGATTATATAGCAATCCTATTCTGGACTTTAACTTGCTCTTCATCCGGGATCGCCTACGTTTCCAAACGATTCTTGATCAGGAGAGAAGAGGATGAATGCAAAAGTCCGTTGTCTGACGTTGGCCGCGTTTTTTGCGTTGCCGGGATTGGCCATGGCCGCCGAGGGGGGGGAGTCCACCACGTCGGGCAAGGGTGAGGCGGTCCGGAAGGAGTCCGGAACCGTGCTCAAGGAGGTGCTGGTCACCGCGCCACGCATCGAGGAGAAAGAGATCTCCCAGGGCACGACCCTGGCCACGCCGGAACTGCTCCCCATGCGACCGGCGACCAGCGATGCCGCGTCCCTGTTGAAGGACATCCCCGGCGTGAGTCTCTATACCGGCGGTGGCGTCTCCTCGCTGCCGGTGGTGCATGGTCTCGGGGATGACCGTTTAAAGACCGAGGTGGATGGCATGAACCTCATCTCCGCCTGTCCCAACCACATGAATCCGACCCTCTCGTACATCGATCCGAACAACGTCGGCAGCGTGGAGGTGTTTTCGGGGGTGACGCCGGTCAGTGTGGGTGGGGACAGCATCGGCGGTACCATCCGGTTGAATGCCAGGCCGCCGGAGTTTGCCAAGGCGGGAGGGTCAACCCTGTTCAAGGGGCAGGCCGGCACCTTCTATCGCAGCAACGGCGATGCTCTGGGAGGCAATCTGGCCGCCACCGTGGCCGGAGAGAAGCTGAGCTTCTCCTACAACGGCTCGACCGCGAAAGCTGATAACTACGTTGCGGCCAAGGCGTTCCATGATACGGGTAAGATCTCGGCCACCTCAGATCGTGCTGGATTGCAGGGTGACGAGGTGGGTTCATCGCGCTACAAGACCGAAAATCACGAGGTCGGGCTGGCCATGAAACAGGATCATCATCTGGTGGAGCTGAAACTGGGATTGCAGCACATCCCCTATCAGGACTATCCGAATCAGCGCATGGACATGACGCTCAACGAGAGCGTACACGGCAATCTCCACTACACCGGCAAGTTCAACTGGGGCAATCTGGATGCACGCGTTTACGACGAGCATACCCGCCACCGCATGGATTTTGGACCGAACAAGCAGTTTACCTACGGTACGGCCATCAATGCGACCAGCCTTATCGCTCCCGGCATGCCCATGTTCACCGATGGCACCAACCTCGGCGCGGAGATCAAGGGTGAGATCACCCTGTCGGAGCGGGATACGTTGCGCCTGGGTATTGAGGGCTTGCGCCATCGTCTGGACGACTGGTGGCCGCCGTCTCCGGCGACGCTGCCGGCGATTTATACCAATACCTTCGGTGGTGGTAGTGCGACACCTTACGGCGGGATGTCGCCAGACACATTCTGGAATATCAACAATGGTCAAAGAGATCGGATCGATGTGTATGCGGAGTGGGAGGCCCGTTGGAATCCGCAATGGATGACGCAGTTGGGCGTCCGGAGCGACAATGTGATGATGGATACCGGAACGGTACACGGGTATAATAATGGTACCAAAGGGCCTGGATATGGCGACCCGGCTGATCCGAACAGTCCTCCTGGGAAATTCAATGCGGCGGATCGGCAGCGCACCGACAACAACATCGATCTGACCGCCTTGTTGCGGTACACCCCAGGTGTCTCTGGCAGCTACGAAGCCGGTTACGCACGCAAGTCACGCTCCCCGAATCTTTACGAACGCTATGCCTGGTCGCCGCACACCATGGCCATGGAGATGATCAACATGTTCGGGGATGGCAACTTCTACATCGGCAATCTCAATCTGAAGCCGGAGGTGGCCAACACGATCAGTGTGTCCGCAGATTGGCGCGGGGAAGGAGCGCATAAGTGGAACCTGAAATTGACGCCTTATTTCACCCACATCGAGGATTACATCGATGTGCGGCGTTGTCCGAGGGATGTTTGCACAACGGCGACCGGGGCTCTCGCGACAGCCGGAGGGGCGGTGGACAAGTCTCTGACCGCCACCACCGGTTATGTGTATTTGCAGTACATCAACCAGAGCGCGCAGTTGTATGGGATGGATGTTTCCGGCCAGGTGCTGCTGGCGGAATCCCCGGCCTATGGCGCTCTGACCCTTAACGGCATGGTGAATTATGTGGTGGGCGAGAATCGAACCACTGGGGATAACCTCTACAACATTATGCCGCTGAATGGGAAATTGGCATTGGTCCATCAACGCGACAAATGGACCGGCACCATCGAAGAACAGTTGGTGGCCCCGAAGGATGAGGTTTCCCGGACCCGCAACGAGGTCAAGACCGGCGGATATGGTCTGTTGAATCTCCGTGGCAGTTATGATTGGGAGTCGGTGCGCCTGGATCTGGGGGTGGAGAACGTGTTGGATCAGTTCTACAATCTGCCATTGGGTGGGGCCTATGTCGGGCAGGGGGCGACCATGACTTCGTCCGAGCCGCCCTGGGGCACTTCGGTTCCGGGCATGGGCCGGACCATTTATGGTGGCCTGACCGTGAAGTTCTGATCCGGGGATGGATCGGTACGCTTTTGATTCGGCATTGACACTGCGCATGGCTGAAGACTACGCTCCCGGGGCAGTCGGGAGCGTTTGTCTTTGAGTGATATAAGGGATCCTGGGGGGTATGATCAGCTCCGCGACAGCCGCGCATGTCGGGACCCTGGAAGGGGCAGGGAGAGTCTGGCGGGCTTTCGCGCTCTCCCTGATCGTGCATGGATTTCTGGTGGCGGGCTTTCTGGGCATGCCCGCCACCAAGCCACGCATGGATCGCTTCGAGCTGTTGTTTGAACTGCGGGAGGCCGCGCAACCGATCGTTCAGCCTGCGCCGCCACCACCCGAGGAGCCCCCGCCCAAACCCGAGGAACCGGTCGCCCCGCCACCGCCTCCCCCGCCCAAACCGGAGCTGGAACCGGAACCGGTGAAACCGACGCCGCCCAAGGAACCGCCGGTCCCGCGCAAGGTGGCCAAACCTGCGGTTGTCCAGCGGCCCGCGCCGACCCCGGTGGAATCCACCGAGGCCACCCCGCTCCCCGTCAGCGCGCCACCGCTGGTCTCCGCGCCGACGACCAGCGCGCCGGTCGAACCGGTCTATCGCGCCGTGGATCTGGGGGCGACGCTCGCCGGAAACCCCCGTCCCGACTATCCGCGTTCCGCCCGGCGGTTGGGACAGGAGGGGTTGGTGCTGGTGCGGGTCGAGGTTAGCGCCGATGGCCGCGCGGAGCAGGTCGCGCTGCACCAGAGTTCCGGTTTCGAGCTGTTGGATCGGGCTGCCCTGGAGGCGGTGGCCCGCTGGCGCTTCGTGGCCGCCAGCCGCGCGGGAGTCCCGGTGGCGGCCACCGTGACCGTTCCGATTCGCTTTGTGTTGCGGGAAGGGTAGGGTCGATGCCACAATGGGGGCCGGTTTTTGTGAACATCATCCGATCAAGGGGAAAACATTGAACGAATCCGTCTCCTGGCTGGCGTGGTGGGTCCACGCCGATGGGGTGGTCAAGGGGATCTTCCTGCTGCTGATCGCCCTGTCGATCGGTGGCTGGACCATCATCCTGCACAAATGGAATCGCTTCCAGGGGGCGCTCAAACGTGAGCGGCGCGTACGCCACGCCTTGGATGCCGGCGAGACGGTCGTTTCCTCCGAGGCGTTGCTCGGGGCCTATCTGCCCGACACCCGGACGGGCACGGCGCTCGGCGAGGCGCGGATCGCCGTAGCGGTGCGCGAGGAGCGCATCGAACTCGAAAGCGGCCTGACCTTCCTGGCTTCCATCGGGGTCTCGACCCCCTTCATCGGCCTGCTCGGCACGGTCTGGGGGATCATGCACGCCCTGGCCGGTCTGGGCCATGGCTCGGCCCTGTCGCTGGATCTGGTGGCCGGACCCGTGGCCGAGGCGCTCGTGGCCACGGCGGCGGGACTGTTCGCGGCGATTCCGGCGGCGGTCGGCTACAACATGCTGGTGCGGCGGTTGCGTCGCTTGATGACCCTGGCCGAGGGTAATTTATTGCGTTTGGCGGCGTTGCGCGCGGGAGATGGACGTGGCCGGCTGGCTCAGTGATGCGGAGGGCGAGGATCGCCCCCTGGCGGAGATCAACGTCACCCCCCTGGTGGACGTGATGCTGGTGTTGCTGGTGATCTTCATCATCCTGGCACCGGTGATGGCCAACTCCCTCAAGGTGGCCCTTCCCAAGGCGAACGGCGAAATGGCTGCCGCCCAGACCCCGGTGATCATCCTTTTGGAGGCCGATGGCACTTTGCGACTGGGTGAGAACGCCATCGACCGGGAGTCGCTTGTCGTCCATCTCAAGGAGGCCGCCGCGCGCGACCCGGAGTTGCTTTTGCGCATCGATGCCGATGGCGCCACCGCCTATCAAAAACTGGCTGAACTCCTCTCCCTGGTGCAGGAACAGGGGATCCGTCGCATCGCTTTCACCACCTTGCGTCCTTAGAGGCTGTTTGGCCATTGCCAAACAGCCGACGCGGGCCGTGATGGCCCTCCAAATTGCGCGGCAATTTGTTCAAGCACGGTTCGAAGCATCCAAGAGGCGGTCGTTTTTCCGGTTGCAATCGGATCGGATATCCTGGATAAAAGAATGACGTTCAAAACGACTGTTTCGTGAACCGGTTGATCTTTGTTGGGGGTTGGTCAGGATCCAGACCCATGCGGCGGTAACCAGGCAGATGGATGGCTGGTGGATCGGCTGGATCGGGGAGGTGTCCGGAGTCAATGCCCGGTGAGGCCTTGCTCGAATCCCGGGCCGTGACGCTCAAGGAGGCGTTGGCAGGGTTGGATTCGGACGTACGCCGCGGTGCATTGAATCGGCAGTTGGCAGAGATGTGGAGCAGGACATGAGCACTTTCTGGATTGTGGGCATCATCTTCAATATCGCCTTGACCGGTCTGGCCATCTGGTGGGTCTGGAGCAACCGCGCCAAGGACGATTCCAAGAAGTAACCGGGCTGAAGCGCGTGCCTCCCGACGCGCCATCGCCGGACCTTTCAAGCCGAGCCCAAAGGGCTGTTTCGACCCGACCGCCGTCTCCAATGGGAGTTTCGTGGATAACTTCTCCCTGCTGATCCCCCTGCTTCTGGCCTTCTCCAGCCTGCTGCACTGCCTGGGCATGTGCGGCGGCATCATCGGGGCGATGTCCTATCATCTCTCCGCGCGCTTCGGGAGCCAGAGGCGTCCTGTCTGGCCCTATCTCGTGGCGGCCAATCTCGGACGACTCACCAGCTATACCCTGGCCGGGGCCCTGGTGGCGACCTTTGGCAACACCCTCTTCGAAACCCTTTCACCCGAATACGGCCATACTCTCTTGCAGGCGTTCGCCGCCTTGGTGCTGATCGGGAATGGTCTGTTCCTGATGGGCCGCTTGCCGGCGATGCATCGACTGGAGCGGCTCGGCGGTTGGCTGTGGAACGGGCTGGAACCCTTGGCGCGGCGCTTCATGACCCCTCGGACCCTTGGCCATGCCTTCCTGTTCGGGGTGGTGTGGGGATGGTTTCCCTGCTCCCTGGTCTACGGCGCCCTGTTGTGGAGCAGCGGCACATGCTCCGGTCCGTCCGGGGCCGGGATGATGCTGCTTTTTGGTCTGGGCACCCTGCCGGTGATGCTCTCCGCGGGTTGGTTCGCCGGTTCCCTGGTGCGCTTCGGGGGGATCTCGCGCCTGGGGCGCATCATTGCCGCGCTTCTGCTCACGATCGGAATTTTGAACTTGTTTTTACTCGGCTGGAAAGTGCATAATCATCATGGGCATGAAATCTCAAACTTGATTAACGGTCTGCTGGCACCATGACACCTTCCCCCCGCATCGATCAATACGGCAATGCCCCGGCTTTCGTGGCCGTGCTGCGTGCCGCGCGCCTGGTGGCCATCACCCATGCCACGGTGTTGATTCATGGCGAATCCGGGGTCGGCAAGGAACTTCTGGCCCGCTCGCTCCACGATTCCAGCCCCAGATCCAAGGGACCGTTCGTGCCGGTCAACTGTGCCGCCCTCTCCGAATCCCTGGTGGAGAGCGAACTGTTCGGACACTCCAAGGGGGCCTTCACCGGCGCCCTCACCGATCGGGTCGGACGCATCGCCGCCGCCCATGGCGGTACGCTCTTCCTCGACGAAATCGGCGACATGCCCCTCGCCATTCAGGCAAAAATGTTGCGTTTTCTGGAAAATGGCGAGTGCCAGCCACTGGGAAGCGAGCAGCCCAAACAGGTCGATGTGCGCGTCGTTGCCGCCACCAATCGGGATCTGGCCGCCTTTGTCTCGGCGGGCAGATTTCGTCAGGATCTCTACTACCGCTTGCAGGTCGTTCCCTTGAGCCTGCCGCCGCTGCGCGAACGGGGCCAGGATATCGAACTGCTCGCCTCTGCCTTTCTCGACAGCTTTGCCAGGAAGCAGGGCGTCATGGCCCCGATTTTCACCCGATCGGCCCTGGAGTGGCTGCGCGCCTACCCGTGGCCGGGCAATATCCGCGAACTGCGCAATCTGTGCGAACGCGCGGTGATCTTTCAGGCCGGACAACGGTTGGACGAAAGCTTCGTCCAGGCCCAACTCCATCCCCACGCCATCCGTCCGAACCTCGGCGCGGTCGGTCAGACCGAGGGAGTTGCCGCCTCGGGCGAGGTCGCGTTGCCCCACGGTGGCATCAGCCTCGACACCCTGGAGCGCGACATGATCCGCGCCGCACTCCTCAAGACCAACGGCAACCGCACCCACGCGGCCCGTCTTCTCGATGTCAGCCGCGATACCCTGCTTTATCGGATGAAAAAGCACGCCTTGCGGTGAGACAACTGACCGCCGTCGTGCGTTCTTGCCGCCGTCGCGCATCCGCTACCAATCAAGATTCGACGTGATCGGTAGCGATGGTAAGGGCGTTCGAGCAGGTAGGGGAGGCGTGCGAATCAGAATCCGCCCGCCGGCCAGTTCTTGTCGGCGAGGATGGCGACGAACAGACCGCCCAGATAGCGCATCGAAGCCATGAAGTTCTTCCAGGCCAGGGGACGGTTATCCGGTTCTTTGAGCAGGGCGAGATTGAGGCGTATGAAATCGATGCCGAACAGCAGCGCGCCAATGACGTAGATCGCGCCAAGCTCATGCATGAACCACGGCAGAAGCGACACCCCCACCATCAGCAGCGTATTGCCCAGGATCACCCGCGCGGTCTTTGCCTCGCCGACCACGACCGGCAGCATCGGCACGCCCACGCGCTGATACTCCTCCTTGAGGTAGATGGCCAGGCTCCAGAAGTGGGAAGGGGTCCACAGGAACAGCACGAGCGACATCAACACCGGCAGGGTACACAGTTCCGGATTGACCGAGGTGGCGCCTGCCAGGACCGCGAAGCTCCCGGCGGAACCGCCGATGACGATGTTGAGCCAAGTGCGTCTTTTAAGCCAGATGGTGTAGACCACGCCATATAAAAACGTGCCCAATGCCAGATGGATCGCGGCCACATGGTTGAAGAACCAAGTGATGAGGGTGATGCCGGCCACGGTGAAGAAGAACGCCAGCCAGAGGATTTGGGCCGGATTCTGTCGGGATTCATCCTCCATGGCCAGGGGACGCCGCGCGGTACGCGGCATGATGCGGTCGATGTCCCGATCCCAGAAGTGGTTGATCACCGCCGAACCCGCCGAACCGCACATCATCGCGATGGCGAGGGCAAGAATCGCCGAGACGCGATATTGATCGGCCACTGCCATGTGCGAGACCACGGCGGTCAAGGCGATCATCAATCCGATCTTGGGCTTGCACAGCTCGATGTATTGATTCCAGGTCAGGGTCATGGCCGGATCCGCCTCGGGTGGAGGTATGGGTCGTCTCGAAAATGTGGGGATGCTGGCGCGCCACTCTGGCGTCCTTGTTCCTTGCCCAGGCGCTCAGGGCTGCTTGGGGGGAACGGGTATCGGTTGCGCTGGCGTGACAGCCGGTGCCGGATTCGCCTGCTGCTGAGCGGCTTGGGCTTCGGCGAACTTCTTGGCTTCGGCGGCCTTCTTGGCGGCCTTGATCTCCAGGGCCTCCTTGTCCTTGATGGCGCGGTGGGCCGGATCATACTCCTTGGAGAAATTGTGGGTCAGAAAGGCAATCAAGAGCAATGCAAGAATAAAGAAAACAATCCCCGCAAGGTTCATCTTGCGGCGCAGATCGGGTGTGATGACACGCGGTTCCAAATTGGGGGCCTTGAACATTTTGACACGTTTAGAAAAGGATGTGAAAAAGGAGGGGGCCGGGGAGGCGAGGTCAACAACCTCCCCGGAGATGAGACTTATTTGTAGTTGTACGGCGTCCAGTTGGCATCCACCGTGACCGGGGTCGGGAAGTTGCCCGGGCCCGGAGGCGTGGCGGTGTGGGTCCATTCCAGGGAGTTGGAGCCCCACGGATTGCTCGGAGCCTTTTCACCCTTGATGGCGCTGATGATCCAGTTGCTGATGGTCAGGATCATGCCGATGGCGACGATGAAGGCACCGATGGTGGCCACCTTGTGATAGGCGCCGAAGTGGGCCGGGAACTGGGCATAGTCCCAATAGCGGCGCGGCATGCCTTCGACGCCGATGATGAACAGCGGCCAGAAGGTGATGTTGACGCCGATGAAGTTGAACCAGAAGCCCAACTTGCCCTGCTTCTCGTTGAGCATCTTGCCGGCGATCTTCGGGAACCAGAAGTCCACGGCGGCAAAGACCGAGAAGGTGGCGAAGATGCCCATGATGAAGTGGAAGTGGGCATGGGTGAAGGAGGTTTCGCCCAGATGGACCGCCATGACGGTCATGGCGAGCGGGATGCCGGTCAGTCCACCGATCAGCAACAGATAGAGCGCCGCGGTGCCATAGTACATCGGCACGTTGAAGGTGATGGCCCCTTTGTAGAGCGTGCCGAACAGGGAGATGGTCATCAAACCGACCGGCACGGAGATCATCAGGGTGGTGACCATCTGGCCGATACGCAGCCAGTCCGGCATGCCGGAGTAGTAGAGATGGTGGACCCACACTTCGCCGGAGATCACCACGATCATGCACATGCCACCATAAACCGCGGCCTTGTAGTTGAAGATCGGGTTCTTGGACATGGTGGAGAAGATTTCGTAGAAGATGCCCATGGCCGGCAGGAAGATGACATACACCGCCGGGTGGGAGTAGAACCAGAAGAGGTTCTGATAGAGCAGGACGTCACCGCCATTGGCCGGATCGAAGAAGTGGGTGCCCAGATAGCGGTCGAACAGCAGCAGGGTGACGGCAGCGGCCAGCACCGGCACGAAGACCAGCTGGATGATCAGCGCGGTGAAGCAGGACCAGACGAACATGTTGAGCTGGTTCCAACCCATGCCAGGCGCACGCATGTAGATGATGGTCACCAGGAAGTTCACGGCGGCCAGAATCGAGGAGAAACCCATCAGATGCACGGTGAAGACATACAGGGCGGTGTTGCCGGCGGTGGTGACGGAGTAGGGCGGATAGCCAGTCCACATCACGTCCGGCTTGTCTGGCACGATGAAGGTCAGCAGAGCCACGACGATGCCGGCCCAGAACAGCCATACCGACAGGGCGTTGATGCGCGGGAAGGCCACATCCTTGGCGCCGATCATCAGCGGCAACAGGTAGTTGGCCGCGAACCCCGTGAGACCGGGAATCAGAAAGCCCAGGATCATGGCCGCGCCATGGAAATAGAGCCAGACATTGTACTGATCGCCCCCCGTGAAGGCATCCGACACGATCGTCGGACCGGGTGACGACTGCTCGATACGAATCAGCAGGGCCATGAGACCGGCTACCGCGAAGGCCGCGATCGAGCCGATCAGATAGAGAACCCCAATGCGTTTGTGGTCCGTGGTAAAGATCCACTCACCCAACTTGAAACCAGATGATGCGCTGCTCATCGCTTCAATCCCCTTTTTCCTTCCTTATGATATCCGTTGAAGGCCAACCGATCGTGCGATCAGGCGCCCTGTTTCTTTTGCGCGACCCAGGCATCGAACTCGGCCTGCGGCACCATCTTGACCTTGGTCCACATGAAGGAGTGGCGGTTGCCGCAATACTCGGCGCAGGTGGCGATGGTCTCTCCCGCCTTGACCGGGTTGAACCAGAGATAGGTGACGCGACCCGGCATCAGGTCTTCCTTGACGCGATAGTCCGGCAGGAAGAAGGAGTGCACCACGTCGGTGGAGGTCATGCGCAGCACCACCGGCTTGCCAACCGGAACCACCAGACCATCGCCTTCCTTGGAATCGACCACGAACGAGGTGGAGACGCCGTTGTCGTATTCGAAGTTCCAGCTCCACATGCTGCCGGTGACTTTGACTTCCATGGCGTTGCGCGGCACGTCGCGGTATTCGTTCCAGACCGTCCAACCCTTGGCGGCCAGGTAGAAGTCGTCGGCCATGAACAGGAATGACGGAACGACCGCGAGACCGATCAGGGTGATCCTGTCGAATTTCGGGGCGGTGCCGACCTGATTCGGACGATCGGCGCGATACTTCCAGACCCAGTAGAGACCCGCAGTCAGAAAGATGATGCCGATGATGAAGAGATCCAGCAGCACATCGTGCCAAAGGTGATTCCAGCTGGCGGCTGGATCCGGAATCCCACCCTTCGCCCCTGCCTCGGCCAGCGCGGCTGCCGACCCGAGGCCCATCAGGACCATCGCGGAAACTGCCCGTTTCATGAATGTTCTCCTCATTTTCTAATGTTTTTGCGATGATGTATCAAACGATAAATACCCAGTGAAGCAAACAACAATCCGATACCCAGCAGAAATGACCCCAGTCCCACGAAGACCGGTATGCTCAACGTGTAGCGGCCTTCCTTGAAATTGTAGCTGTAGCAGAGGCTGACCAAATAATCCAAGGTCTCGGACGGCTTGAATTGGTTGGATTTGGCCTCCAGCAGCGCCAGTTCCACATCCTTGGGGGTCACGTTCAGGACGTTGAGGTAACGCGCCACCCGACCTTCCGGGGAGAGGATCAACACCAGCGTCGGGTGAAAGAAGGTCCGGTCGCGCGGGGACCAGAAGAACTTGTACCCGATCTTGTCCATCTCCCGTTTGATCTCATCCGGCTGTTCGAAGCGGGTGAAACGCCAGCCGCGAATCGGATCGTCCGGGAGATCGAGTTGTTGGACGAACTTGGTCACCCCTTCCGTGGTATCGTTCTTGTCGAAGGAGACGAACACCACGTTGAAGCCCTTGCCGGCTTGCAGAGACTTCACATCCTTGAGCAACTCCTTCAACGAGATGCCGATGTTGAAACAGGCTCCGTCGCAGGTGTAGTAGGCCGGAACGAGCACGAAGGGCAGATTGGGAAGCTCCGCGAACTGGAGCGGTTTCCCCTGTTCATCGAGCAGCGTGACCTCGTTGCCGAATTTGACGCCGAGAAATTTCTGCTCATCCACGCGAAAGAGGGAAGGGTCGATGTCGGAGTTTTCCGTGGGCTTGGAAAAGGCCCAACCATCTCCCAGCAACAGCACCCAGAGCGTCATGGCCATCAGCCATGCAATCTTCCGCATTCTCATTACACTCCTGGTCGGAGATGCATTCAACGAAGGTCGCGCGATGCTTGTCACCGCGCGACCCGAATCGGATGTCCCTCGATTTACCAGTAATAGACCTGGGAAACCACGAAGAACCACACCACATCCACGAAGTGCCAGTACAGCCCGACGCAGAAGGTGAGGGACTTGTTGGTTTTGCCGGCCAGGGCGGCGATCAGGACCGTGAGGAAGGATCCCAATCCGACCACGACGTGGGAGGCATGGAAGCCGGTGATCGAATAGAAGGCCGTGCTGTAGGCGTTGGTGGAGGGGAGGAAATTCGCATGGATCAGATGGTTGTACTCATAGGCGGTGCAGCCCAGGAAGATCGCGCCCAGGACGATGGAGAGGAACAGCCAGAGGCGGAAACCCCCCATGTCGTTCTTTTCGCTTTTGATCTCGGCGATGTGATAGGTGAAGCTGGAAGCCACCAGGATCACGGTCATGATGATCGGCAGAACGAGGTTCATGTCCGTTGGGGTGCCGGCTGGGGGCCAGTTGGGTCCGGCGGAGAGGCGCATGGTCCAGTAGGAGACGAACAGGCCCATGAAGATGAAGACTTCCGAGACGATGAAGATCGGCAGGGCGACGGGGGTCAGACCCTCCATGACCGGCTTTTGGGTGAGGGCCTCGGCGGTCCATTTGGCGATGCCGGCCAGCAGCAGGGGGGTTCCGATGCCTGCGCAGACGATGGCCAACATTTTGTTGTTGTAGGTGATCCATTCAACAAAACAGAAGACCACGGCAAAAAGAACCCCCAGAACCACGAGCAGGGGTGCGGCACTGGTTTCCCAGTGATGCGCTTGGGCATGGTTGTGACCGCTTGTGGAATTCGACATCGGACTCCCTCCTTAAAGATCAAGATTATCAATGAATCGAATGGATGATAGACACGTTTTTCAAGGGGAAACTGGATTGTCAAGCCTGCATTTTTATCGCCGAAAGTTAACATTGATGGGTGTGGGTGTCAAATCATTTTTTGACATTTGTCAAAAATGTGTGAAGAAAAAATGAGTTTGCGTTAATTATCTTTTGTGAACTTTTTGGCCTGTGCCGCGTCTGAAAAATCAGTGGACCCGAGCGCGGAAAGTGCCGTATCCTGAGGTGATTCATGGCTGTTTGGTTTGATCACGGTAATGTTTTGGCAGGTGGGATCATCGTTCATGAACGGTTCGAATCATGTTGGATTCAAACAGGCGGATGGATCGGAAGAGGAGTGTCCCGATTCCCATGAGGTGGCCTGTGTCCAGTGCAAGTTGCACGGTTTTCTGAAGTTTTTCGAAGAGTCTGATCTGACAGCCCTGAATATCTTTCTCTCCAGACGTATTCCGGTGGCCAAGGGGGCGATTCTCTTCGATGCGCTCGCTTCTTTCCGAGGAATTTACGCAGTCAAAAGTGGTAGTTTCAAAAGTTTATCGCAACTGGATCCGTCTGGCGAGCAGATCCTTGGCTTCTTTCTGCCTGGAGAGTTGATCGGATTGGACTCCATCCACTCCAGCCATTACGGTTATTCTGCGGTTGCCCTGGAAACCAGTTCCGTGTGCTGGTTGCCGTTCGAGCATCTGGATGCCTTGGGTGAGCGGAAGAGCTTTTTTCAGGAGCAGGTGATCCGGATCCTGGTGGATCAGGTTCGACACGATCACCATCAGACCCTTCTGGTGGGACGACGCACCGCCGAGGAGCGGTTGGGCGCATTCTTGTTGAATCTATCCGAACGCTACGGTCGCCATGGCTTCAATGGTGAGGCCTTTCGCCTGCCCATGCTCCAGAACGATATCGCCAACTATCTCGGACTCTCCATGGAGACCGTCAGCCGCCTCTTGCGGGGATTTCGCGAGCAGGGGGTGTTGTCGATTCAGGGGAAGCGGTTGCGGATTTTGAATGCGGATTGTTTGCGTTCGATCGCGCACCTGTGCTGACCGGGGCGTGAAGCGCGGATCCGGGGTGAACCCTTCGATCATCGTACGGACCAGGTTCAAACGGGGCGTGAAGCGCGGATCCGGGGTGAACCCTTCGATCATCGTACGGACCAGGTTCAAACGGGGCGTGAAGCGCCGATCCGGGGTGAACCCGCGTTCCACCTGATCGGGTGGGGCGGTGATGGCTTGGCGGGATGGGGGCGAACCCCCTTGGCCTCGCGGTCGCGGCTTTGCCGGATACGGGGGAGGCACAAAAAAAGGTCCGGGAATCGCTTCCCGGACCTTTTTGGGTAGACCTGGTGAAGATCAAAGATTAAAGCTTACTGCCCGCCACCCAGGCTGTGGACGTAGATGGTCAGTTTCTTGATGTCCAGCGCGCCCAACTGACGACCGGACTCCTTGGTGCCCGCACCCCAGGCCGGCATCTCGCCCATGCGACCCTTGGCGATCGATTCGCGCACGGTTTTTGGATCCCCACCATACAGCCAGATGCCGTCGGTCAGGTTCGGAGCGCCGATCTGCGGCAACTTCTCGCCGTTGACCGTCCCCTTGAGCGAACCGTTGCCCTTGTCGCCATGACAGTTCGTGCAACCCGCTTCGCCGCGGAACAGCGCATCGCCACGCATGATCGCCGCCTTGTCCGTGGACTTGCCGGACAGGGAGAGGACATACGTCGTCAGATCGTCCACCTGCGCATCCGTGAAATTGCCGCCCGCCGTGTTCAGATGCGCCGGCATCTGACCATTCCGACCGTTGGTGATGGTCTCGTGGATGGTGTCCAGATCCCCGCCGAACAGCCAGTCGTCGTCCGCCAGGGTCGGGAAACCACCCGCCTTGACGCCGATCCCCGCCGGTCCGTGACACGGGGCGCAGTTGTCACCGAACAGCGCCTTGCCGCCGGAGATCGAGAACTGCAAAAGCTGGTTGTCCTTGCTGATCTCCTTGAGCGACAGCTTGTCCAGCTTGTCGTTGAAGACCTTCTGCTTGGCCTTGGCCTCGTCCATCTCTTTCTGATACTCGCCACGCATGGTCGTGCCCAGCGTGCCGGGGGTGAATCCGTCCGGCAGAGGCCAGGCCGGATAGAGCACCCAGTAGACCACCGACCAGATGATGGTCGCGTAAAAGCTGTTCAACCACCATTTGGGCAGGGGATTGTTGTATTCCTGGAGGGGAAACCCCTCTTCGTCATCCCACTTGTGGCCCGTGGTATCCAAATCTTTGTTGTCCGCCATGGTTTGGGTCTCCTTCTCCTTTTAGCGGGCCTTGGCCGGTTGGCCGGAAAAATCCACGAGCGTGCCCAACATTTGCAGATAGGCCAGCAAGGCATCCAGTTCGGTGAGCTTTTCGGGCTTGCCGTCGAAGTCCGCTTTCGGAACCTTCTTGCCATAACGGGCGGTCAAACCGGCGCCATCGGCGGTCGGAGAGGCCTGGGCGGTCAGATCCTGCTTGGCGTTGGCCATCTGCTCCGGGGTGTAGGGAACGCCCACCATCGACAACACCTTCATGCGCTTCTCGATGTCGTCGAATTTGAGTTCGTTCTCCTGCAACCAGGGATAGGCCGGCATCACCGACTCGCGCACCACGTTCTGGGGTTTGAGCATGTGGGCGCGGTGCCACTCGTTGGAGTACTTGCCGCCGATGCGCGCCAAGTCCGGACCGGTACGCTTGGATCCCCACTGGAACGGATGATCGTACATGCTCTCCGCAGCCAGGGAGTAGTGTCCGTAACGTTCGGTTTCGTCGCGGAACGGACGGATCATCTGGGAGTGACAGTTGTAGCACCCCTCGCGGATGTAGATGTCGCGGCCTTTCAGCTCCAGGGGGGTGTAGGGACGCATCCCTTCCACCTTTTCGATGGTGCTCTTGATGAAAAAGAGCGGAACGATTTCGACCAGACCACCGATGGAGACCATGATCAAGGTCAGAACGGCCATCAGTGGAATGCTTTTTTCGATGGTACTGTGTTGCATCGTGGTCCTCCTTGTCAGACGGCCTTGGCCGGGGTTTGGTTGGCGCCAGCGATGGTCTTGGCGATGTTGTAGACCATCACCAGAGCACCGACCAGGAAGACGATACCGCCTATGGCGCGGAACAGATAGTACGGATGCATGGCGCCCACGGTTTCGGCGAACGAGTAGCTCAGGTTGCCGAAGGAGTCATAGGCGCGCCACATCAGGCCTTGCATGATCCCCGAGATCCACATCGGCACGATGTAGATCACCACGCCGATGGTGGCGAGCCAGAAGTGGACGTTGACCAGGCGCAGGGAGTACAGCTGGGTGTTCCACAGACGCGGCATCATGTGATACAGGCAGGCGAAGGAGACCATGGCCACCCAACCCAGGGCGCCCGAATGGACGTGACCGACGGTCCAGTCGGTATAGTGGGAGAGGGCGTTGACCGCCTTGATCGACATCATCGGTCCTTCGAAGGTGGACATGCCGTAGAAGGAGAGGGAGACGATGAAGAAGCGCAGGATCGGATCGGTGCGCAGTTTATGCCAGGCGCCCGACAGGGTCATGATGCCGTTGATCATGCCACCCCAGGAGGGGAGAAGCAGCATGATCGAGAAGGTGGCGCCCAGGGTGCTGGCCCAGTCCGGCAGGGCGGTGTAGTGCAGATGGTGCGGGCCGGCCCAGATGTACATGAAACAGAGCGCCCAGAAGTGGACGATGGAGAGACGGTAGGAGTAGACCGGACGTTCGGCCTGCTTGGGCACGAAATAGTACATCAGGCCCAGGAACGCGGCGGTCAGGAAGAAGCCCACGGCGTTGTGGCCATACCACCACTGGATCATCGCATCCTGGACGCCGGCCCAGACCGGATAGGAGTCGGTGAGGCTGACCGGAATGGCCAGGTTGTTGGTGATGTGCAGGATGGCGACGGTGATGATGAACGACAGGAGGAACCAGTTGGCCACGTAGATGTGGGGTTCCTTGCGACGGGCCAGGGTGCCGACGAAGTTGATGAAGTAGGCAACCCAGACCACGGTGATCAGAAGGTCGATGGGCCAGATCGGTTCCGCGTATTCCTTACCCTGGGTGATGCCCAGCGGATAGGTGATCACCACCAGCACCACCACCAGGTTCCAGCCCCAGAAGGTGAAGTTGGAGAGGAAGTCGGAGAACAGACGCGCCTTGCAGGTCCGTTGCACGATGTAGTAGCTGCAGGCGAAGAGCACCGATCCGCCGAAGGCGAAGATCACCGCCGAGGTGTGCAGGGGACGCAGGCGGCCAAAGGTGATGTAGGGGATGTTGGCGTTCAGTTCCGGGAAGGTGAGTTCCAGGGCGATGATCACGCCGACCAAAAAGCCCACCACCGCATAAATCACGGCGGCGATGGAGAACTTTTTGATCACTTCATAGTCATACGTTCGTGCGAGGTTTTGGTCCACTTCCGTCCTCCTTACTAATGAGAA
The DNA here is from genome assembly GCF_058402785.1 of Candidatus Magnetaquiglobus sp. Taxonomy (NCBI): domain Bacteria; kingdom Pseudomonadati; phylum Pseudomonadota; class Magnetococcia; order Magnetococcales; family Candidatus Magnetaquicoccaceae; genus Candidatus Magnetaquiglobus; species Candidatus Magnetaquiglobus sp. Next base: position 83,173 of record NZ_JBZVFG010000005.1, on the reverse strand, counting down.
TTCGAAAACATAATTTTTTGTTTGGGTTTGGATTGGGTTTTCCGTGACATTGTTTGGGAACCGTTATATATACATTTCCAAGTGTGTGCAATGAAATATTCGAAAAAAACGCAGAATTGACCAATGTCAAGAAGGTGTGTGATTCAGACCATGGAAACGACCTCGTTGTATGCGGAATGGAAAAAAATTTATCCGCGCTATCAGTCCGGATTCTTCCGTACTTTCCGGCTGTGGCTCTTTGCCGGGGAGTTGAGCTTCTTTTTTTTGCTCCCCTGGCTGCGTTGGGAGCGTCCCGGAGGGTTGCCGAATCAAGCGATTCTGTTCGATTTGCCAGGTCGGAAATTTTATATCTTTGATTGGATGATATGGCCTCAGGATATCATTCTTCTAGCCTTTTTGTTGGTTGCCGCGGCGATCGGGCTGTTCTTCATCACCGCGCTCGCGGGGCGGGTCTTTTGCGGCTACATGTGCCAGCAGACCATCTGGACCGATCTGTTCCTGTTGATCGAGAAATTTTTCGAAGGGAACCGCAATGCCCGGATGAAGCTCGATCGCGCGCCTTGGAGCCTGGCGAAGCTGAAAATCAAGGTCGCCAAACACGGTGTCTGGGGGTTGGTCAGCCTGTTGACCGGGTTGTCGTTCGTGCTCTACTTCGCGGACGCGCCGACCCTGCTCAAGCAGTTCCTGGATGGCTCGGCCCCCTCTCCGGCCTGGTTCACCCTCGCCTTCCTCACCGTTACCACCTACGTGATGGCCGGCTTCGCCCGCGAACAGGCCTGCATCTACATGTGTCCCTACGCCCGCTTCCAGGGGGTGATGTTCGACGAGGACACCCTGATCGTCGCCTATCATCCGGAGTACGGCGAACCCCGCGAATCCAACCGCCGCAAGCGCACCGAGCTGGGTGACGCGGTTGGATCCTGCATCGATTGCAACTCCTGCGTCACCGTCTGTCCGACCGGCATCGACATCCGCAACGGTCAGCAGTACGAGTGCATCACCTGTGGGGCCTGCATCGACGCCTGCGACGAGGTGAAACTGAAAACCGGCATGCCGCGGCGTCTGATCCGCTATACCTCCCTGCGCGAGATGCGCGAGGGCAAAACCCGCTGGATCCGTGGTCGCACCATCGTCTATGCGCTGTTGTTGTCCATCTTCCTCGGTGGTATCGTGGTCTACATGGAGCGTCACGATGCCGTGGAGTTCACGGCCATCGGCCATCGGCAGCCGCTCTACATCACCCAGTCCGATGGCAGCATCCAGAACAACTTCACCGTGCGCGTGCTCAACATGACCACCACCGCCCAAACCTACGCCCTGGGGATCACCGGTCTGCCCGGTGCGAACCTGGTGGTGGGCGCGGTGAACGAGCGGGATGCCGAGGGGCGTCCCCTGCTGTCGGTGACCCCCGGATCGGTGACCACCTTCTCGGCCTATGTGCGGCAGGCCTGTGCCAGCGTGGAGTCGGGGAGCCTGGATTTCCACTTCACCCTGGACGCCCAGTCTCCGTCTGGCGGTTCGTCAACCTACAAGAGCGTGTTCATGAGGCCGTGATGGAAACAACGACCGAGGATGGAACCAGGAAGCGAGGATTTCGGCTTGAGCCATGGCCGACTGCCATTGTATTGTTCTTTGTGGTGGTGTTCGTGGTCAACGCCATTTTCGTCCGCTTGAGCCTTGACTCCTGGACCGGATTGGTGACCGACAAGGCCTATGACAAGGGGTTGGCCTACAATCAGGTGCTCAAGGCCCAACACGAACAGGATGCCATGGGTTGGCGCGTCACCCTCGACGACGGAGCCCTCAAGGTCGGTTCCGAAGCCCCCTTGCTTCTGACGGTCCTGGACAGGCAGGGAGCCCCGCTGGTGGGGGCGAACGTCGAAGGAACTCTGGTGCGTCCGGTGCAACAGGGGTATGATCGGGATTTCGTCATGAAAGAGATCGCTCCGGGTCGCTACGAGGCGGGGTTGATGGTGCCTCTGTCCGGAGTCTGGGAGTTGAAGGTGCGCGTGAGCGGCACGGGCGGGGAGTATCGTCTGGCGCGTCGGATTCAGGTGTCTGCCTCGGTTCAGGGAGGGTGAGATGGATTTCGATACCTTGGTTTCGTTCACGCGGCAGTTCGCATTGGTTTGGTTCTTCGTGCTGTTCGTGGCGATCATCGCCTGGGCCTACTGGCCCGGACACAAGAAACGTTACGAGCAGGAGGGGCAAAAGATCCTGGAGGAGGGGGATGAGTAGCGGGATCCGTTACAGGTGGAGATGGACCGGATTGGTGATGATCGCATGGGTGCTGGTGTCGTTGGCTACCATGCGGGTGGAGGGATTCGTTCCGCGAGCTGTCGAGACGCTTCTGGTCGGCGAGGCCGTGGCGGATGCCACGTTGCCGGCTGGCGCGGTGCCGATGGGGACCGTGAACGCCGAGGCCGCCGCCCAGGGGCGCGCCATCGAGGAACAGGCTCAGATGGACAGCGCCGTGCGGCGTTTCAAGGAGTTCCGGAACTTCCTGATCATCTGGGTCGTGATGATGCTGGTGGGCTTCATGGCCTGGAAGCTGCGACCGCGCGCGAAATGGGCCTCTCCCGAGACGGCCAAGCCCGAGGAACCGGTCGTCGAGGTGGAGGTCGAGGAGGTGGCTCCGGGTGCCACGGTGGGTGGAACTTCGATTGCCGGTGCGATCCCTTCCGACGAACAGCGACGGCGCACCCGTGACAATCTGGTTTCCCTGGCCCTGGAGTGGGAGGAGCGCTATGGTCTCCTGCCGCTGCAAGCGTCCGTGATCGCGGCCCGTGATGCGGCGTTGCTGGTGGGCATGTCGGACGAACGCTACTCCCTGCACATGCAGGATCGGGTGGTTCCAGCCCCGAGCGACGTGGATTTCATCTACAACAAGCAGCGTTACATCGTGCGTTGCGCCCGGCGGGGGCCCGGTTCGGAGAAGGTCTACGTCTCCAAGGCCCACCAGGGTGGCTGGAATTTTCTGGTGTTCATCCTCTACGACGCCAAATTCTCCATCCTCGGCGCCTGGCAGATGCCGAGCGATCAGTATCAGGTGCAGTGCGGGGAGAAGGAACGCCTGGTTCCCGAGGATCACCAGGTGGGCAAGAACCTGTTGAGCGGCGCCGGGATCACGATGAATTGACCCGCCACGGGAGCGCATCGGAGCGGTGCGCGTGAGCTGTCCGGCTCCTGCTCACCCTCCGCGTTTGACCAGTTGCATCAGATAGGCCCCAACCAGATGGTCGAGCACCATGTGGGCATCCTCGGCTGGGCCGTACTCCTTGGGATCCGTGGGGACGTGAATCCCCTCGTCGGCCATGGCGCGCATCGCCCCGCCATCAAAGGCGGTGAGCGCCACGCTCTTGATTCCCATCTCCTTGGCCGCCTCGAACGCCCGGAGCAGATTCGGCGAGTTCCCGGAGGCCGAAATCCCCACCACGACATCCCCAGCCCGACCCAAGACCCGCAACTGCCGTTCGAACACCCCTTCGTAGCCGTAATCGTTGGCGATCGCGGTCAAGACCGAGAGGTTGTCGGTGATGGCCAGGGCGCGGAAGGGTTTGTGATGCGCGCGGGTGCCGATGGCCAGGTCGTTGGCGAAATGGCTGGCCGTGGCCGCGCTTCCGCCGTTGCCCATGAAGAAGATCGTCGCCCCGCGCTCCCGCGCATCGAGCAGGGTGGCGATGAAGCCGGCGATCCGTTTGGGATCAATGCGTTGCAACACCGTGCACAGATAGCCGATGTAGGCGCTGGCGAAGCGTGCCGGATCCGGGTCATGGAGGGATTCGAGGGTGTTCATCGGCACCATGGTTTTGAAGGGAGTGGATCACAAGATGACCAGAAAGATCACCAGACCGAGCACGATCCGATAGATGGCGAACGGCACCAGGCTCTGGTGACGCAGCCAGGCCATCAGCCAATGGATCACCGCGAACGCCGAGATCCCGGAGACCATCAGTCCCATGCCCATGAACAGCCATTCGGAGAGGGTCGGGGACAGGCTGAGCAGATCCCGGAACTCCAGGATCGCCGCCAGGACCCCCACCGGGATGGCCATCAGAAACGAGAAACGGGCTGCCGACTCGCGGGTGAAGCCCATGAAGAGTGCCGCAGTCATGGTGACCCCGGATCGCGAGGTGCCCGGAATCAGGGCGAACATCTGCGCCACGCCGATCAGCACCGCATCTCTCCAGGTCAACGACTCGATCCCCCTCAACCGGCGACCACGCCGATCCGCCACCCACAGCAGGACGCCGAAGAAGAGCGTCGTGGTGCCGATCACCGTCGGATCGCGCGCCAGGGTTTCGATGTGGTGCTTGAAGGTCAACCCGGCCAGACCGATCGGGATCGTCGCCCAACCCACCGCCCAGGCCAGCAGGCCATCCGGATTGTCGGTGAATCCACCCGGTCGCAAGGTATGCGCGAACCCCACGGTCAAACGCACCACATCGCGCCAGAAATAGGCCAACACCGCCACCAGGCTGCCGGTGTTGGCGGCGATGTCGAACATCAACCCCTGATCCTCCCATCCCAGCAGTTTGGGCACCAGGATCAGATGGGCCGAGGAGCTGATCGGCAGGAACTCGGTGAGTCCCTGCACGATCCCGAGAATGATTGAATGAAACAGTTCCATGTGTTTTCACGCGTCATGTGTGGATTGTTCGTGTCGCGCCTGGATGAGGATCCGTTTGACCGCGCGGATCCGTTCCTGACGCAACGCCTCGCCGAGCTGTTTGCCCTGTTTTCCGTTCGCCGCCAGAACTCCGGCATCGATCCCCTGGCAGGCCCGCGACGCGGCTCGCAGCAGTTCGCCGGCGGGATGGTGGCCCAGGGTTGGACTCTCGCGGGAGTCCGCGGCACAGGCGAGTAGCACCTTGTCGAGCTGTTCGGGACGGCGCAAGGCATCCAGCCGTTCCAACAGATCGACCACCTTGCCGGGTCGCATCTCGGCAACCCGATGGCAGCGCATGTGTTCCCCCGCCACCAGCCGCGCCAGGGCGCCGAACGCCTTGGGGATGCGCAGGCGCGTCCGCAGACCTTCCACCACCGTCACGCCGCGTTTTTCATGGGCGATGTGGCGCGGCAGTTCCGCCTCGGGCGTCAACCCCTTGCCCAGATCGTGACAGAGCGCGGCAAAGCGGATCGTCGCATCCGAAGTCAGGCGCGTGGCCCGTGCCAGCACCCACAAGGTGTGTTCGAAGGCATCTCCTTCGGGATGATGCTCCTGGGAGTGGCTTTTACCCTTGAGCGCGGCCAACTCGGGAAACAGTTCCGCCAGCGCGCCACTTGCATCCAGAACCTGGAAATAGGCCACCGGCGCGTCGCTGGACAGGGCCTTTTCGGTTTCGCGCCAGATCCGTTCGGCGCTCAAGGCATGCAGCTCCCCGGAGGCGACCAGATCGGACATCATCGCCAGGGTATCCGGTTGGATGCCAAAGCCGAAACGGTCCAGGGTGGCCCGAAAGCGCGCCACCCGCAACACCCGCAGGGGATCCTCGCCAAAGGCCGCCGAAACATGCCGCAAACGCCGTGCCTTGAGATCCGCGAGCCCGCCATGCGGATCGATCAGGCGACCCGCGTCATCGAGCGCCATGGCGTTGATGGTCAGATCCCGACGCGCCAGATCCGCCTCCAGGGTGATTTCCGGCGTGAAATCGACCGCGAATCCGGTATGCCCGCGTCCGGCCTTGCGTTCGGTGCGGGCCAGGGCATGCTCTTCGCCGCTCAGCGGATGCAAGAAGACCGGAAACGATTGGCCCACCTGTCGGAATCCACGCGCACGCATCATCTCGGGGGTCGCGCCGACCACCACCCAGTCGCGCTCCTTGAACGGCACCCCCAGCAGACCATCCCGCACGCAGCCGCCGACCCGATAGCGCATCAGTCCCAGAGCGGGATCCCCCTGATAAGCGGATGTGCCGGAGTTGCCCATCACCCTTTGACGCAGACGGCGGGCAGAAGTTCATGCACCGCCTCGGCCAGATCCTCCTGATGGCGCATCACCGCGTCGATCGCCTTGTAGGCGCCGGGAATTTCGTCCAGCACCGAACGGTCTTTCGGACAGGCGATCCCCTGGGTTTGTTGGGCCAGATCCGCCACCGTGAAGCGGCGCATCGCCTCGTTGCGTCCCATGCGTCGTCCCGCGCCGTGGGCCGAGGAGTGGAACGCGACCTCGTTGCCCTTGCCGCGCACGATGTACGAGGGGGTGCCCATCGAGCCCGGCAGGATGCCCATGTCGCCACGGCGCGCCCGGATCGCCCCCTTGCGGGTGATCCACACCTCGGTGCCGAAATGGCGTTCCTTGACTACATAGTTGTGGTGACAGTCGATCGGGGGTTCGACCATCCGGATCGGACGGTTGAGCGCTTCTCCCAGAGACTCGATCACCGCCCCGAGCATGAAGGCGCGATTGGCCTTGGCGAATCCCTGGGCCCATTCCGCAGCGCGCACATAGTCGGCAAAATCGGTGGAGCCCTCCTTGAAGAAGGCCAGATCCGGATCGGGCAGGGTTTTGAGTTCGTGGCCGGCGGTATCCTTGGCGCGCTGGATGAAGTAGGTGCCGATGCGGTTGCCGATGCCGCGCGAACCGGAGTGGATCAGGATCCAGACCCGGTTTTGCGAATCGGTGCGCAGTTCCACGAAGTGGTTGCCGGTGCCGAGCGTTCCCAGATGACGGACCGTGTTGGTGCGGGAGGTGAGCAGCTTGGGATGGCGTGCCAGGAGGTCGCCCAGTTGGCGCTGGATGGCGCCGTGCGTCCACCAGGTTTCGATCGTTTCGGGCACCCGGGACCAGGCGCCGCGATCGTTCGGGCCGCCATCATCGGTGCGACCGTGGGGAATGGCTTTTTCAATGGCCGCGCGCAGCCGTTCGCCGTTGTCGCCCAGTGCCGCCGGGGTGAGATCGAGGGGGACCGCGCACATGCCGCAACCAATGTCCACTCCCACTGCCGCGGGGATCAATGCCCCCACGGTCGGGATCACCGAACCGATGGTGGCCCCCATGCCGGCATGCACATCCGGCATGGCCGCCACATGATGGAACACAAAGGGCAGATTGGCGACATTGGCCAGTTGACGGCGCGACAGATCATCCACCTCGTCGGTGAAGATCTTCACCGGGACGCGCCCGCGCTCCATGCTCTCCCTGACCGGCATGTCACACCTCTTGGCAACCACGCATGGTTCCAGACCCGGCGACCGGGTGGACCACGGTTGTTCATGAACGAGAGATCTTTGTCCGACGACCCAGCGTTCGCGAGCGGGATCAACCCTTCTTGAACAACGCTTCCGCCGCCGCCCATGCCGCGCTGTTGTTGGCTTGTCCGCGGGTGGTGGTCGTGTTGGACTGGGTACGATTTCTGCTGTTGTCGTGGGAACTGCCGCCGCCATTGGCGCCGCGACCGGAAGAGGAACGTCCGTTTTCGTTGCGTGGCAACGCTCCCTTGGGCATGAAATCCTCGCAGAAGTTGTTTTTCTCCTTGTCCACCACCCGTTCGGCCACGGTTTCCCGGCACTCGTTGTAGCTTCCCGGATCGTGGAAACGACAGTTCAGGCAGACCCGTGCATCCTTTGAACAACTGGGACAGACATCCGAACGGCCAAAGCCGTTGGCCGGCAGCATGGACCCGCAACTCCAACAGTGCGACGCTTTTCCAACCGTCATGTAAGGCATCTCCCGAATTGGAACATCTCCATTGCAGAGACAAGCAAACCCCAAAAAATCGGTACGACAGGCGTCGATTTTTTGTCGATTTTTGTCTCACCACCATCGGTCCAGCAAGGAATAGACCGATTTACCAAACTTTGAACCATTAAACAAACTTTACCATAGGAACTCCCGAAGGGAGGTCCTATGGTAAGGGGGGTGAGGGGGTTCTCCCCCCATCATGCAAGTTACCATGGAACTCCCGAAGGGAGGTCCTATGGTAAGGGGGGTGAGGGGGGCTCCCCCCATCATGCAAGTTACCATGGAACTCCCGAAGGGAGGTCCTATGGTAAGGGGGGTGAGGGGGGCTCCCCCCATCATGCAAGTTACCATGGAACTTCCGAAACGGAATTCCATGGTCGAGGGGGCTTCCCCCATCTTGTCGGGTTGACCGGTCATTCTCTTCCGGAGATTCGCCGGCGGAAGGGCGGGCAACCAGGCCGATCATCGGAACGATTGTAAGTCGGGTTGGTTTCAAGTATATTAACGGAAATCAAAAAAGGGTCGCCCGCTTCACATCCCGTGCCGCTTACAAGGAGCTTCATCACCATGAAACCACCCGCATTCATCCGGGGGATCGGTTATCTTCTGACCGGATTGCAACTTCTGACCACGCCGACTCTGCGCCGTTTCGTGTTGGCGCCGCTGCTGGTCAGCACCCTGCTGTTCGTCTCGGGCAGCTGGTTTGCCCTGGGTCACATCCTGGCCTGGTCCGCCTGGTTGAACGCTTTTCTGCCGAGCTGGTTGCAGTGGATGGAGTGGATCCTGGTGCCTTTGCTGTTCGGTTCGGTCGGCATTCTTTTCTTCACCAGCCTGGGCATCGTCGCCAACCTCATCGGTGCCCCGTTCAATGCCCTTTTGGCCCAGCAGGTCGAAATCCACCTGGCCGGCACCTTCGATACCGCTCACCACCCGCAACCCCAGGGATTGTGGCAGAGCGTCTTTCCCACCGTGCACAGCGAAATCCAGAAGATCCTCTACTACATCATTCGGGCGATTCCTCTGCTGCTGCTTTTCGTGCTGCCGGTGGTCAACGTGGCGGCGCCGTTCATCTGGATGTTCTTCACCAGCTGGATGAACGCCTTCCAGTATGCCGATTTTCCCATGGGCAATCATCAGCTCAACGACAAGCAGATCCTGGCCAGGCTGCGCGAGGAGCGGTTGCTCTCCCTGGGCTTCGGCGCCGCGACCCTGCTTCTGACCCTGGTGCCGGTCGTGAACGTGCTTGCCATGCCTGCCGCCGTGGCCGGGGCCACGGCCATGTGGGTCAAGGAGTGGCGCGGCAAGTGATTTATGCGTGGCCGTCCCGCGTTCGGGGGAGGCTGAGAAAATCTGGCACGTTTTTCCCTTACGCGGGTTGAACAAGAGCCGGATGTGATCCTGTTTGACACATTCCGGCTTGTCCGTTCACCCGTCAAGGCTCGTGGAACGAAACCAGGAAAGCATCAACCATGAAGAACCTACTGATCAAGACCAACTCACCCTTCAAGCCGGGACTCATGGAGTGCCCGGTGTGCGGCAACCACCCCATGCACATCTACCGTTGCGCCAAGTGTGGCGAGGTGCGTTGCGGCAGCGATCAGTGCATCGGCAGCATGGGTACCCAGTACAAACGCTGGGCGCGCAGCGGCACGATCTGCCGCAACTGCGGCGAGGCGACCTATCGTCTGCTGGTCAGCGACTCGGAGGAGATGCTCCAGTTCCTGGCCGAGTATCGCCGTCCGGGACGGCCACGTTAGGCTTGTCATCCGGGGCGGTCTCTTTCGTCTGGCCATCCGGGGCGGTCTCTTTCGTCTGGCCGTCCGGGACGGCCTTGACCGTCTTGCCCACGGTGACGGTCTGGAGCCGGTCGAGATTCAGGATTCTTCGGGCTACGCGCTGGACATCCGCCTGGGTGACGGCGCGGATTTTGTCCGGCCAGGTGTCCAGGTAATCCAATCCGCGTCGGTAGAAGCCGATGCGACACCAGGTTTCGGCCAGCTTGTCCAGGCCATCCAGATGGAGCGGGAAGGAGCCGGTCAGATAGCGTTGCACGTCGCGCAGCTCCTCTGTCGTGATCGTCTCATCCATCATGCGCTTGAGTTCGGCGCGGATCAGGGCGATCGCCTCCCGAGCCGATTCGGTCTTGGTTTCGGTGCTGATCGTGAATGGTCCGCGCCCGGCCAGGGGCGAAAATCCGGAGAAGATCCCATAGGCCAGGCCGCGCTCCTCCCGTACCACCTGGTTGAGCCGACTGGTCAATCCGCCACCGCCCAACATCTGATTCATCACCGTCAGGGCGTGGAAATCGGCATCCTCGCGATCGATGGCCACCACCCCCATGCGCACCGTGGTCTGGGGCTGATCCATTTCGATGTGGGTCTCCGCCCCTTTTTCAACCGGTTTGGCCTTGGGAGGGGGGGCGAAAGGGCCTGGTTCGCGGGTGAGTTTTCCCAGGTGCTGGTTCAGATGCGCCTCGAGGCGTTCGCGGGTGATGTCGCCGGCCACGGCCATCACCATCCCCGGCGCGCGGAAGGTGGCGGCGTGATGTCGGCGGATGTCGGCCAGTTCGATTCGTTTGACGCTCTCCAGCGTCCCCTTGGTGGGACGGGCATACGGGTGGGCGCCGTAGACCATGGGGGTGAGCGCACGCGAGGCGCGATAGGCGGGATCCTCCTCGCTCTTGATCAGCTCGGCGCTCCGTTCACGCAAGGCGCGTTCGAAATCGGCCCGGTCGAATCGGGGACGCAACAGCGCATCCCCCAGACGGGCGAAGGCCTCGTCGAGATGTTCGCTCAGACTGGTCAGATGGACTTCGATGGTGTCGGAACCCACATCCGCGGCCATGGAGATGCCGTAGTAGTGCAACCGCTCCTGAAAGACGCTCGAATCGAGTTCGCCGCCCCCCTCGTTGAACATCCAGGCGGTGAGCGACGCCAACCCCTCGCGTCCTTCCGGGTCGTGGACCGACCCGCCGCGCGCCAGAATACGCACCTCGGCCATCGGATTGACGTGATTTTCGATGAGAATCACCTGCAAGCCGCTCTCCGCGACCCAGGTTTGGATCTTTTCCCGTTCCCGCGCCGGGGCGGCTTCGCCCACGGTCATCCATCCGAGCCAGAGAAGGACGATCCAGAGCCACGGGTGAAATCGACGCGCGTTCATGGCGTGAGGATCCCCACGGTGAGCCGTTCCGGCTGGAGATGGCGCGTGGCCACCCGTTGCAGATCGGCGCTGGTGACGGCGCGTACCCGTGCCGGGTAGTCATCGAACATGGTGCGCCAATCCAGGCCGTTCAGGCTCATGCGTCCGATCACCCAGGCGATGTGGTCGATGGAATCCATGGTGAACACCCGCTCGGCGATCAGGCCGTTCTGGGCTTTTTCCAGCTCGCGGACCGGGACCGGCTCCTTTTGCAGCCGTTCCACCTCGGCGAACATGGCCTTTTCGATCTCCTTGAGATCCGCGCCGGCCTTGGGCATGGCCGAGAGCGAGAACTGCTCCCAACTCATGGCATGGCCGCCGTAGGAGGACGAAGCGGAGACCGCCAGGGCCTCTTCGCGGATCAGACGGTTGTGCAGACGGCTGGTGCCTCCGCCGCCGAGCACGGCGGCCAGGATGTCGAGGGCCATGGCGTCGTTGGAGTCCCGTGTCATGGCAAGGGAGGGGACGGTGTAGGCGGCCATCCAGACCGGCAGCCTGGCCGCCTTGTCGATCACCTCCAGCCGGGCCGGCGTCTCCCGACGCGGCGGATCCGGCAGGCGCGGTTTGGGGATCTCCGGTTGCGCTGGCAGGGGGGTGAAATGTTTTTTCACCAGGTTTTCCGTGGCTTCGGGATCCACGTCGCCCACCACCACCAGGGTGGCGTTGTTGGGGGCGTAGTAGATCTGATACCAGGCCGAAAGATCCGCCAGCGTCAACCCCTCGATCTCCTGCATCGCGCCGATCACCGGACGACCATAGGGATGGTCGCCGAACACCAGCGCTCGATAGCGTTCCAGCATGCGTTGATTCGGATCCGCATCGGTGCGCATGCGTCGCTCCTCGCGCACCACCAGGTTTTCGGACTTGAACTCCTTTTCGGAGAGCTTCAGGCCGCGCATCCGGTCCGCTTCGAGTCTGAGCGCCAGCTCGAGCCGATCCGAGGCGAGTTTCACGTAATACATGGTGTAATCGGTGGTGGTCGAGGCATTGTCCTCGCCCCCCTCGCGGGCGATGATCCGGCTGAACTGTTCGGGTGGAACGCTTTCGGTCCCCTGGAACATCATGTGTTCGAGCATGTGGGAGAGCCCGGTTTTGCCCGGCTTTTCGTCCGCCGATCCGACCCGATACCACACCTGCACGATCACCACCGGGGCCTTGGTCTCCCGCACCACGATCCCTTTCAGACCGTTGTCCAGGGTGAATTCACGCGAGTCGAGCGCCGAGGCGCGAAGCGGGGCCAGAACGGCGAGAATCCCCAGGAGCAGTCCGACCGCGCGGATCCGTGCGGGCAGGAGAGATTCGAACCGGGCTCGCCTGTCGTTTTTTGTGCCGTGCGGGCAGGACATGCGATCCGGCGAATCGGGCGCGCCAGTCACTTCTTGCTCCGTGTGGCCCCATCGCCGAGCCAGCCGGGCAGACGCTCCTGCTCGTCGCGTCCCAGGGGCTTGGCTTCGCGCGCGGGTTCCTGGCCTTTGAAGAGGATCGACCGGGCCGAAGCCGGCGCGGAGTCATCCCTGCCGGCGCGGCGGTCGCCGACTCTTCCGGCGGGTTCCTCGGGGGGGTCGTTGGTGGGCAGGGTGTCGAGATCCGGTGGGATTTCCAGCGGTTCGCGGGTGGCGATGCGGCTGGGATCGAGCATGTTCTGCTCCCATGGCATGGTGAAGTTGCTCGAACAGCCGGAGAGCAGCATCAAAAGCGCCGCCAGTGCGACGGATGGAAAAGACCGAGAGCTGTCGTTCATCGTTTTCCTCACGGATCGGAAGGGTCCGGCGCCAGCCAATGGTCGAGGAGCAAAAGCCCCACGCCCACCGTGATGGCGCAGTCAGCCAGATTGAAGACCGGAAAAGAGAGATCATGCCAGTGGACATAAAAAAAGTCCACCACCCATCCGAAGCGCACCCGGTCCACCAGATTGCCGAGCGCGCCGCCCAGCAGAATGCCCAATCCGAACACCAGCATGCCGCTGCGGGCCGATTTGAGCATCCAGAGAATCACGAGCGCCGCCACGCTCGCCACGCCGACCAGAAAGATCACCCGGTAGGAGGCCGGCAGGTTGGTGAAGAGTCCGAAGGCCGCGCCAACATTGTGCACCAGCAGCAGATCGAAGAAGCCTGGTATCAGGACGATGCTCGTATCCAGCAGTTCTCGTGAGGCGATCGCCTTGGTCCACTGATCCAGGATGAACACCACGACAGCCAGCACCAGGCCCCAGAGAATCGGTCGGCCCACCCCGGAGGAGTCCATGGTCATGGGGCGACACGCATGGAAAAGGGCGCGACCGAAAGGCGCACGGGGATTTTGAAATCCATGTCCTTGAGACTCCTTGAGAATCCTGACACGACCGGAATGGGGGTCCGCCATGGGGGGGTGGTCGGGTACAGGCGGGCACGCCTTAGCGTTGCAAGCGCGGAAGTTTAACACAAACCACGTTGCCCGCAAGAGTCTTCTCGTCGGCGCCATGACATCCGACCGGTTGGGTGGCGGATATCCCGGACGCGTCGGGGGTCATGCTTCGTTCTTTTTTCCGGCGGTCTCCAGGTAGAGTCCGTCGAGCAGGGCGAACAACTCCCGCCGCAGTTCGTTGAACCGATCCATGGAGGCGACCGCCTCCTGGTCCCGTTTTTCGTTGACCAGTCGCACGGTTTCGCGGGCCGCCTCATGCACTGCCATGTGCACCTTGCCGAGCATCTGAAAGGTCTCGCGCCTGCCATGCCGGGCGGCGCCGTCCGTGTCGTACCACTTGCCGAAGTCGCATTCGTGACCGCTGGCGACTTCGCTCGCCTGCATCAGGGTGCGACCGCGGATGACGTTTTCGAGCTTGCCGAGCCACTTGAGATGGGCGCGCTTGATCGATTCGCTGTCGAAGGGTTTGTCGCCGAGCTGAATCAGACTGGTGGCCGCGGTCAGATCCCCGGTCGAGTTGTGGATCACATCCACCAGCACCGAAGTGTGGTGCGCGGTCCCCTCGATGTATCCCATGCGCTCCACGGTTTCGCTTACCTTGGCGGAGTTGTTTTCGAGGGTGAGCAGGGAGGCATCCGCGGCTTCCAGCGTCGAGCCGGAGAGGGTCTGCACCTCGTGGCTGTTCCGGGTCAACTCCTCGGCGGCACGGGCTGCCTCGGTGGCGGCATGGGCGATGTTCTCTGCGCTTGTGGCCGAATCCTCGGCGGAACGGGCCACCTCGGTAGCGGCGGCGGCCAATTCCTGGGCGTTGCGGGTCACATCGTCGGCGGCGGTCGAGACCGCGCCCATGGATCGGGAGATCTCCATCGTCATGCCCGCCTGTTCGCCCACCGCCTGGGTGATCTCGTCGTTGGTGACCACCAGGGTCTCCACCATGGTGGCGATGCGACGCACCGACTCCGCGGCCTGGTTGGAGAGATCCTGGATCTCCTGCACCCGGTTGGCGATGGCCAGGGTGGCTTCGCCGGTCTGTCGGGCCAGATCCTTCACCTCGTTGGCCACCACCGCGAATCCCTTGCCGGCCTGCCCCGCGCCGGCGGCCTCGATGGCGGCGTTCAGGGCGAGCATGTTGGTCTGTTCGGCGATGCTGTTGATGATCGTGGTGACGTTGCTGATTTCGCGGGCCGATTCGGCCAGCTTCTCCACCACGGCCAACCCTTCGTCGGCGAGTTTGTCGGCCTGGCTGGATTCGCGGCTGGCCGCCTCGCAGCGCTGCCGCACGGCGTTGATGGAGACGCTCATCCGGTCCACGGAGTTGGCCACGGTGTTCACCGACTGGTTCACCTGAATCAGGCTTTCGTTCACCCCGGAGAGGTTGGCGGTCATCTCCTCGGAGGCGGCGGCGATGGTGCTGGCGGTGGAGGATGCCTGTCGAGAGGCTTGCGCCATGCCGTTGATGGCATGCGAAAGTTGGGTGATGGCCGCGGCGACCGTGTTGATGCGCGCGTCGGTGTTGAGCGCGTTTTCGCGGATCATGCCGACGTTTTCCGCCATGTGCGCGTTGGCCTTGGCCACCGAATGCACCAGGCGTCCACCGTCACCGGCGTCGGTGTCGAGCATTTTCTTGGATTCCAGCAGTTCCGTGACGCAGGCTTTCAGGGTATCGCTCTGCAAGTGGATCTGGTGGACGATTTGGCGGATGTTTTCCACCATGCGCGCCGCCGAGCCGTAGATGCCGGTTTTTTCCGCGTGTCCGCCGTTGAAGGAGACGGTCAGATCCCCGGTGGCCACCCGTTCCATGATGTGCATCACCTCGGAGGGTTCGCCACCGACCAGATTCAGGATGTCGCGGGCGAAATGAAACCCGAGCGTGGCCGTCAGGAGGAGCAGGAGGGTCACGAGCAGAACATCGGTGATCAGTCCCCGCATGGCGAGGGATTGCATCGCTTCCGAACGCTGATCCAGATCGGCGGAGAGACGGTCCTCCACCTCCTTCATCTGGTTGATTTTCTCGGTGATCACCGTGAACCAGGCTCCGGCATCCACCCCGAATTGACCGGCGCCGGCCTTTTCGAAAGCGATCTGGCGGAATTTCTCCACCTCCCCGATGGTTTGGGTCGTGACCTTCTCTTTGTGGAAGGCAATCTGCTCGGGCTCGGCCAGGGCGTTGAAACCGTTGAGAAAGGTCTCCTGCTCGCCGACCAGGCGACCGAACTGGCGCAGCATGCCCGGCCCGAAGGCGTTCTGGTTGAAGGTGTTGGTGAGGGTGGCCCGTTCCAGGCCCATGCGCTCCTTGGCGTTCAGAAAGTTCACATAGGCGCGGGTGATCGAACTGAGCTGGGGATCCGTCGCGAATCTGGTGACCGCTTCGATGTTGCCGAGCAGGGAGGTGATGGTCGAGGTGTAGGAACCGAGCGCCTCGGGAGCGGCGATGGAGAGGTTGGTGACCTGTTTGCGCGTGGCCTCGAGCGCCTGGAGTTTTTGCAGCGATTGATCGAGATTTTTGGAAAAATCCCCGGTCACCCGTTTCGAGTCGAACTGGCGGATAAAAGTTTTGAGGGTTTCCAGCGCCGGGTCGGTCTCCCTGGCGCGTTGGGTCGGCAGTTCGGTCTTGAATTTTTCCCCCTTGCTGCCCAGAAAGCCTGCGGTCATGCCGCGTTCCTTCTGGAGTTCATGCACCGTGGTGCTGATTTTGACCGCCAGTCGCATCAGTTGATTCATGGCGCGCATCTGCTGATAGTTTTCCAGCTTGTCCACAATCAGGATTCCGCCGAATCCCAGGATGCCGACAAGTGGAATCAGCAGCATGATCATGAATTTGGTGCGCAGTTTGATCTCATGGAGCCATGACATGGCCGATTTCCTTGGTAAACGTGCATGCTGGGAGCAGAGATCCCTCACCCTCCCGACCGTGGCCTTCCTGACGGGAGTTCCACGGTCAAGGAAAATGGCAAGGGTGCATCATCTTTTTCAGAGGCGGTTTGGCAAAGGCCAAACCGTCGACGCGGGCCATTCAGGGCCCGCCAAATTGCGCGGTCATTTGAAAAGCACGAATCGATTTTTTCGATTCGTGCCGGTTTGGTGATGCCATGCATGGAATCACCAAACAGCCTCTTAAACCGAACTCATCACGGAATGCATAGTTCAGTCATCAAGGGTCCAGGGGGATTATCCCCCTGGTGGGATCCAAGGGCAAAGCCCCTGGGACGTTGTTTTTGACTTGAGCGCGCTCTTCTCAAAGAAGCATTTTTCGCCTCTTTTGCGAAAAATGCGCCGCGCGCAGCCTTCGCGAGCTTCGTTTCCGCTTTAATTACTGTGGAACTCCCGTAAGGGAGGTCCACGGTTGGGGGTGAGGGGATTCTCCCCCCATCCTGCAGGTTTGGAAACGAAGCTCGTATTTTGCACCATGGCCTTGCGAGAAACCACGCATCCCGTGATGGGTGCGGTTCAGAGCACGGCATCCAACTCGCGGTAATTTAATGGAAGGATGCTCGGAATTCAACGGATCATCGCCACGTAAAACCTCCATTTTTAAAAGGAGTCCGTGCGTCGGGCATGCACCCGTTCGTGGCCGAACAGTTTGCGGACCCCTTCGAGCAGGTTGGCGTCGGGCGTGATCTTGAAGTTTTCGCCAAGAACGAATGTTCCGATGCAATCCTCCAGGCGCAGGGCGACAAGGATTCGGCAGGTGGTTCCCGGATGGCGCGACACCCACTCGTGGAGCCGCTCGATGGCGCTCTCCGTGAGGGTTGGGGCATCGACCTCGATGAGGATCTCCCGACACCAGTCCCGGCGCAGGGTGTTGAGATCCACGATCCGCTCGGCGGTGATTTTTGGCTCTTCGTCGCCCAGTTCCAGGTTTCCCTCGACGACCAGCAGACCCTCCCCCTCGAGCAACTCGCGTGCCTCCTGGTGGACATCGGAGAAGACCACGACCTCGATCTGATCCTCCTGATCCTCCAGGGTGATGAAGGCCATGCGATCCCCTTTCTTGGTGCGGTGGATCTTTTTTTCCACGATCACCCCGGCCACCCGCGCCTTGGGGTTGGCGTCGAGGCGAAGTCGGGCCTTGTGTTTGACCCGTGCGATCGAATCGATGCCGTAGGCCTGCAACTCCTCGGCGTCGCGTTGCGCCGGATGACCGGTGATGTAGAAGCCGATCGCCTCCTTTTCGAAGGCGAGTTGCTCCTCGAAGCCCCACTCCGGGGTCTCCGGCAGAGGTGGGGGCTCCTCATCGTCGCCGAAGAGGTCCATGAACCCCTTGCCGCGATCGGTTTTCTTTTTCAAGGCCAGGGCCAGGGTTTCGGGAAGGGCGGCCATGAGCGCCGCGCGATGGCCTCCGAGCCCGTCACAGGCCCCGGACTTGATCAGGTTCTCCATCACCCGGCGGTTGACCCCGGCCTCGGCGATGCGTTGACAGAGATCGTGCAGCGACTGGAACGGTCCACCGTCGGTCCGCGCCTTGACCAGCGCTTCCATGGCCCCCTCGCCGACGTTTTTGATTGCCGCCAGACCATAACGCACCGCGCCGTTTTCCACCGAAAAGATGGTCTGGGAGTGGTTCACGTCCGGAGCCAGGACCGCCACCTTCATGGCGCGGCACTCGCGGATGAAGGCGGCCAGTTTGTCGGTGTTGATGATGTCGCAGGTGAGGGTGGCGGCCATGAACTCGACCGGATGGTGCGCCTTGAGCCAGGCGGTCTGGTAGGAGATCAGGGCATAGGCCGCGGAGTGGGATTTGTTGAACCCGTAGCCGGCGAACTTCTCCATCAGATCGAAGATGTATTCGGCCCGTTCCTTGGGAACCTGGTTGGCCAGCGAGCCGCGCACGAAGATGTCGCGCTGGGAGAGCATCTCCGAGAGTTTCTTTTTGCCCATGGCGCGGCGCAACAGGTCCGCTCCGCCGAGGGTGTAGCCGGCCAGAACCTGGGCGATCTTCATCACCTGCTCCTGGTAGAGGATCACCCCGTAGGTCTCTTTGAGGATCGGTTCCAGTTGCGGCAGGGGATAGACCACCTCTACCCGGCCATGTTTGCAGTTGATGAAATCCTCCACCATGCCCGACCCCAACGGACCGGGTCGATAGAGGGCCACCAGGGCGATGATGTCCTCGAAGGTGTCGGGGGCCAGTTTTTTCAGGATATCCCGCATGCCCGAGGATTCGAGCTGGAATACCCCCCGTGTCTGCCCTCCCTGGAGAAGCCGGAAGGTTTCCGGATCGGTCATGTCGATGCCGGCGATGTCGATGGGGGGCAGGTTGTCGCGGGCGTGCTGGGCATTGACCAGTTTCACCACGTCGTCGATCACGGTCAGGGTCTTGAGCCCCAGAAAGTCGAACTTGACCAGCCCCACCTTCTCCACGTCCACCATGTTGAACTGGGTGACCGGCATGTCGGAGCGCGGATCCAGATAAAGCGGCACCATGTCGGTCAGGGGACCGTTGGCCATCACCACGCCGGCGGCGTGGGTGCCGGCGGAACGGGGCAGACCCTCCAGGGCCAGGGCCAGATCGATCAGTTCCTGGACTTCCGGCTCCTCCTGCAACAGCACCAGGAAACGATCCTCCTGCTCCATGGCCTCCTTCAGGGTGATGCCGAGGATGTTGGGGATCAGCTTGGCGATGCGATCCACCTGGCCGTAAGGGAGTTGCAGCACCCGACCCACATCGCGCAGGGCCATGCGTGCCTGGAGCGTGCCGAAGGTGATGATCTGGGCCACCCGGTCCGCGCCGTATTTGTGCTGCACGTAGTGGATCACCTTTTCGCGCTGATCCATGCAGAAGTCCACGTCGAAGTCGGGCATGGAGACCCGTTCCGGATTCAGGAAACGCTCGAAAAGGAGTTGATAGCGCAACGGATCGAGGTCGGTGATGTCGAGGGCCCAGGCTGCCACCGAACCGGCTCCGGAGCCGCGTCCCGGACCCACCGGGATATCGTGCTCCTTGGCCCAGCGGATGAAGTCGGAGACGATCAGGAAATAGCCGGGAAACCCCATCTGCACGATGACATCGAGTTCATAGTCGAGCCGTTCCCGGTAATGGCGGAAGGTCTCTTTCAACAGTTTGGGATCGGTGATCGGGGTGACGGACTGCTCCAGGCGTCGTTCGAGCCCCTTTTCGGCCTGGCTTTTGAGCCACGAGGCCAGATCCTGTCCCTCGGGAACCTGAAACTCCGGCAGCACGGTCTTGCCGAGTTGCAGCCGGAAGTTGCACCGCCTGGCGATCTGGACGGTGTTGGCCAGCGCTTCGGGCAGATCGGCAAACAGGGTGGCCATCTCCTCGGGGGGGGCGAAATGGTAGCGGTCGTTGATGCGCGGGCGTTTGTCGTCGAGCAGGGTGAACCCGGCGCCGATGCACATCAAGGCGTCGTGGGCGCGGTGATCGGAGGGGTCGAGGAAGTGGACATCGTTGGTGGCCACGAGGGGCAGGTCGATGGCCAGCGCCAGGCGGGCCGTCTCCTCGACCAGATACGCCTCGTCCGGATTTCCGTGGCGCTGCACCTCCAGATAGAATCCCGGTGCGCCGCTCTCCGAGTCGCCGAAGATCCTGGCCAGCTCCAGGGCGACCCCCTTGGCCTGTTCCCGTTGCCCGGCGGAAAGCAGTCGGCCCACCGCCCCCTTGGGGCCGGCGGAGAGGGCGATCAGACCATCGCGGTGCTGGCGCAGAAGGGCCAGGTCGAGGCGGGGTTTGTCGTGGCTCCCCTCGAGATGGCCCGCCGAGACCAGACGGGTGAGGCTTCGCCAGCCGGTGGCATCGCGGCAGAGCAGAATCAGTTGATCGCGGGTTTCCAGGTCCGGGCGTTGGTTTTTGTCGTGGCGATCCGGGACCAGGTACACCTGCGCGCCGATGATCGGTTTGATGCCGGCCTTGAGACAGGCCATGTAGAACTGCACGGTGGCGAACAGATTGCCCTGATCGGTCAGGGCCAGTGCCGGCATGTGCAGCGCCTTGGCGCGCGCCACCAGGGACTCCAGACGGACCGTGGAGGTCAGAAGCGAGTAGCACGAGTGGACATGCAGGTGGATGAAGGGGGCCATTCCGGTTCCGGGTCAGGGCGGACGGTTGCGGGTGGCGTGTGCGGGAGGGAGTTTCACGGGGTGGTCTTCTCCTTGACCGGCGCCGTGAGTTTCTCCATGGCCGGCGGTATCCAGCGATCGGCCAGCTCCTTGGCCTTGGCGATCTGGTCCGGGGTCATGGACTCCAAAAGGGGTGCCCGTTTCCTGACTGCGGTCGGATCCCCCTGGGTCACCGCCAGGTTCAACCACATGAGCGCCTGGACCGGATCCTTCGTCACGCCGTTGCCTGAGGCCAGCAGCATGCCGAGGGCGGTTTGCGCCTTGGGGAACTCCTGTTCCGCGGCTTTTTTCAACCAGACCAGCGCCTGTTCGTCGTCGCGCACCGGGGTGGACGGATCGGAGAGCAGCACTCCGAGCGCATGCTGGGCATCCGCCAGCCCCCCTTCCGCCCCTTTCTGCAACCATTTCACCGCTTCGCGGGCGCTCTCCGGATTGGTTTTGTCCTGACGGTAGAGGAGTCCCAGGGAGAGGTAGGCATCGGCAAAGTTTTTCCCGGCGGCCTGGAGATACCATTTCTTGGCTTCGTCCAGATCCTTCTTGACCCCCTTGCCGTCGCGATACATGTCGGCCAGATGGTATTGCGCCTCGGGATGGCCCTTGTCGGCGGCCATTCGATACCATTTGAGGGCCTCGGCGTAGTCGCGCGGCACTCCCAGGCCATCGCGATGGATCATGCCCAGGCTGTTCTGGGCCTCCACCGAGCCCTGTTTGGCGGCGCGCTGGGTCTCCTTGAGGGAGCCGACCGCTTCGTACTCTCCGGCCTGGACGGGGGAGAAGGGGGCGAGGACCACCAGGCCCGACACGAGGAGCCAGAACGGGATGAAGACGCGCGTCTTGGACATGCGACGGAATTCCTGGTGAACGGGGCCGGGACAAACTTTGTCAATCAAAAAATCATCTTTATCCAGCATGACGCATTTGCTCGGGAAAAGACAGGCCGAATGATCGATTCAGTCCGTTTTTCCCTCTTTCAGACGGTTCAACACCAGCCCGAAGAAGGTTGTCGCGCTATCATGGCGGAACCGCCAGCCAAGATGGATCCAGCAGCGCGAGCAGCCGGCCAGGCTCCAGCCGTGGTCCTTGAACCAGGTGAATTCGCGGGACTCGGGACCACGGGTGATGCAGCCGGGAGCGCGGGCGAAGCAACCGATGTGAAAGACCACCCCGTGCGGGTTGAACAGCGTGTGTTCGTGACCGGCGGCCACGCGGATGCGCCAGGCGTGGTTGGTGATGCGCATCCCGCAACGGGCGCAGAGCAGATGGCGGCGCGGGTCCAGGTCCAGGAGGTGGTCCCGTGTCGCGTCATCCGGCAGGCTGTCCTCTCCGCGCTGGTTCGGGGTGCGCAGCCACAGGCCGGACACGGGCCGCGAGGAACCGGGATCGGAACGGGCGTCGGGCAGGGAGCGCGGGTCGCCTGGGCCGTTCATGGCGGATACAACGGGGGCAGGGGATCGGGTTCGGCCCGATTCCGGGCCGAACGTGGCTGGTTGAGCGCGGCCCGGGTCGCGCGCCAAAGTGGTTCGCCGTGCCACGGGGTGGGGTCGGGACTGTAAAGGGCGGCTTGCAGCCGGGCGACCTCCTCGGCCAGGATCTTCGCGTGCGCCATGCCGGATTGCAACAGGGCGGCGTGGGCCGTCCTGGGATCGTTGGCCGCGCAGGCACGCTTGAGGGCGTCCAGGGCATCCGTCAGGGGATCGGAGGCGGATCGAGGGGGAGCGCACGCAGGAGCGTTCCGTCGGGTCGCTCTGGCACGATACCACCAGGCCCCGGCGGTTCCCAGCCAGCCGCAGCCCAGAACGAATGCCAGCCAGGGCCAGAAGGGGGCGGGCGTCGCCACCGTGGTCGCGGGGCTGGCCGGGCCGGACGCGGCGGGTGCCGGTTTCTCGCTGGCCGGGCCGGACGCGGCGGGTGCCGGTTTCTCGCTGGCCGGGCCGGACGCG
>NZ_JBZVFG010000005.1:59123-60771 GCF_058402785.1 Candidatus Magnetaquiglobus sp. | reverse complement strand
GCGGGGGAGGGGACGCTGGGGACGGGGTGCGGTTGGGTGGCGTTGCCATCCGGCCCGGTCGCGGTGGCGGGGAGCACGGTGATGCGTCGTTCCGGCAGGCGCGCGGTCTCGATGCGCCCCTTGTCGCTGTTCCACCAGGGGATCTCGATGGCCGGCAGGGTGAACTCTCCGGGTGTTGCCGGAATCAGGGCGATTTTGTTCACGCTTTTGCCGATGATGCCGGTGACCAGCTTTTGATCCTCCAGGCGCGGCTTGTCCGGATAGCTTTTGATGGCCGGAGGGACCGCGATGGTCAACTCGGGCAGTTGCGCGGCAGTGGCTCCGTCGGCTTGCAGGGTGATGGTGCGGGTGACCGGTTCGCCGGCCTGGAATCGGGGTGGCTCGGGACTCCAGTTCTCCGACAGTTCCAGCCGGTGCACCGGCAGCCACGTTCCGCCGCCCCATCCGGTTGGAACCGGTTTGACCTCGATTCTGGCGGGTTCGGTGGCCAGACGGACCGTCTTGCCGGCCCGTCCCGGTCCGAGGGGGAAGTTCTTGATGAACGGGTCGTTGAAAAACTCCCTCAACAGCGAACCGCTCCTGTCCGCGCCAGGCAGTTGGGCGGTCAGGGGAATGGCGCCGATGGTGAGCGAGCCGCTTTTTTGCGGGAACAGGGCGTAGCGGCGCTCGGTGACGATGAAACGGCGTTGATCGCGGCTGGTCTCATAGGCCTGGTCCTCGCCGAGTTTTTCGATCAGCGCCTCGCCGCTCTCCACCTTCGGCTCTTGCAGGGAGGCTCCGGCGATCGGCACCGCGTTCAAGAATCGCAGGGTGAGGAGGATCTGCTCTTGCAAATGGACGCTCTTGCCGCTCCATTCCGCCTCGAGCTTGAGATCCGATTCGTCGCGCCCGGCCTGTTCACGGGCGGGGGGCGGAGCGGAGAGGATCTTGAGGGTGAGCGGCGTGCTGCGATCCTTGCCGAAGGCGATGGCCGGAATGGGGATCTCGCCGGCCTTTCTGGGCAGCAGCTCCAGGGTCCAGGTGATCGAATGGCTCTTGTGGCCGTTGATGAACTGAAAATGGTTGCTTTTGTTCTGGTCCAGGATCTCGAAATCGCGTTTCAGGGGGGAGAAGTCCGGATCGCCATCCGGGTTTTCGGCGGATGAGAAGATCAAGGAGAACGACTCGCCCGTCACCAGAGGATCGCGGGAGGCGCGTGCCTGGATCTCCGCGGACTCCGCCGGTCCGGCCAGGAGAAGAGAGAGGAGCAGGATCCATCCGGCGATCCGTCCGATCGAAGCGCGGTTCATGGGGCTCACCATGGATGACCCTCCGGTCGGCTCTGTCCATGCCGCTGATATTGATAGAGAAATTTTCGACGCAACAGTCCGCCCGGATCGTCCGGAATGCGTCGCAGCCACTGCTCGTCCGCCTGTCGCGCCTCGTCGGCATCGTTTGGCCGCGCATCGCTGGCGGCCATGGTCGGGTCGGAGGGGTTCTCCTTGCCCTGGGAGGGCTGGCCGGTGCGCGCTTGCTCCCGCGTTTCCGCCTCCCGTGGCTCGGCAGATTCCTGACCTTCCTTGCCTTCCTTGCCTTCCTTGCCTTCCTTGCCTCCCTTGCCTTCCTTGCCTTCCTTGCCTTCCTTGCCTTCCTTGCCTTCCTTGCCTTC